>JBDTJH010000042.1:0-88069 GCA_039935955.1 Gemmatimonadaceae bacterium | reverse complement strand
GCCGACCTGCAGCACCCTCAGCGCACCTCTGCCGGTACCGGTTTCAGGCATGGCCCAAGATAAGCGGGCGACCGCTCTGGAAAATCATTCGGCTGCCGTCTAGCCTACGAGCATGACACCCTGGGTCAAACGACTGCTCGCGGCGAACGTAGGCGTCTTTCTCATGCAGCTCGCGTATCCCGAGCTGACGAAGGCGTTGGTGCTCGTGCCCGCACTAGTGCTCTCGGCGCCGTGGACGCCGATCACCTACATGTTCATCCACGCCAACTTCTGGCACATCCTGTTCAACATGATCGTCCTCTTCTTCTTCGGCCCGAGGGTTGAAGAGCGTCTTGGAAGCGGCCGCTTCATCACGTTGTACTTCATCGCCGGACTCACGGGCGCGCTCCTGTCTGCGTTCGCACCGTACGTTCCGATTCTCGGCGCGTCCGGCGCGGTGTTGGGGGTCGAGCTTGCGTACGCGCGCTTCTGGCCGCTCGACAAGGTTTTCGTCTACGGCGTCCTGCCGATTCAGGTGCGTTGGCTCGTCGTTATCACGGTCGTGATGTCGCTCGCCGGACTCGGAGGTTTCGAGCCGGGCATCGCGCACTACGCACATCTCGGTGGCCTCGTGGGCGCGGCGGTCTACCTCTTCATCATCAGCCGCAGCGCCACGCGCCCGGTGATCTCGACCGCCACCCGCCCGCAGGTGCGCCAGCCAACGCCGCCGCGTAGCGACGACATGAAGCGATGGGCCACGATCCCGCGCGGCGAGCTCCACGAGATCAACCGTCACGAGGTCGACCGCCTGCTGGACAAGATCAGCTTGAAGGGAATCAACAGCCTCACCCCAAACGAGCGCGCGGCCCTGGATCGGTTCAGTAAGCAGAAAAGCTGAGCGCGGAGTCGAATTTCCGACGGCGAAACCTCGGCTCCTCGGCCTCGTACGGACGATCAGTCACAAAGGGACCCTGATATCTGTTCGCTCGAGCCGTATCAAGAATCTGCTTCGGTTGGCCATACGTCTACGAATAGCACTAGCTACCGCACCGCCATGCGTCGCATGTCCGTGAGTATCGCGTTGGCACTGATCGGCCGTCCGAGATAATCCGTGATCACGTCCGCCGACGATCGCGAGAGTCCATACCGGTAGATGTGCTCCGTCATGTACGCGTACCATGTCGGGTCGCCGGTGGTGAAGTCGCCGTGCTGCTGCTTCACGCGCGCGCGGATGTCCGCGATGATGATCGAGCCGATCGCGTAGTTCGCCATGTAGCCTGGCGCATCGATCAGCTGCCCGCGCATCGCCCACCACGAGAATTCCGGATGCGGCGTGATGTGCAGATAATGGCTCGTGAGATCCGCCCACACCTTGTTCGGATCCTGCTCCGGATCGCGGTGCATCCGCACCTCGAACAGTGACCACGCGATGTCCATCACGATCCCCGAGTAGCGCGCCCGCAGTCCGACTGCCGTCGAGACCGAGTCGCCGAGATAGTGCATCTGCCACCGCGGCTCGTAACACTCGAGCGCCGCGACATCGCCAAGCCCCTCCGTGAGTGCATCGTTGTCGGGCCAGTCGAGAAAGGCCGGACGCTGATGGATCGCCGAGATGTGCACCGCGTGCCCCGTCTCGTGCAGCAGCTCGTCGAGATTGTCCAAGCCGCCCACGCGATACGTCGCGAACACCCACGGCTCGCCGGGCACCCACGCGCCATTCACGAGATGCGGCCGCCCGCCGAAATCCGTGAACGCCACCGGCGTCTTCCCGACACGCGGCGTGAGATCGTAGTGGACGTGCAGTGCGTCAACGTCGGCGCCGAGGTCGCGGAAATAGTGCGCGGTGAGCGTGCCGAGATCATCCAGCGGAATGCGCGCGCTCAATGCGCGGCTCGCCGCACCGCCCTGATAGTGGTAGTCCCAGGGCTCGATCATCTCGTTCGGCGTGCTCACGCGCCACGCCTCGAGCACGCTCACCAACCACTTCTCCATCTCCGCAGGATCGATGCGCAGCACCCGCGCCTCAGCGTCCACCGGCGAACCGGTCGCGTGCCACCGCGCCGCACTGAGCTTCACGAATGCGCGATACGGACTGTGCGCGCCGTCGTCGCCGTTCACGCTGCGCCAGATCGTGTCGATCGCCGAGAAGAGCCGGTGCCGCTGCTCGCGATCATCCATCTGCGCGAGCATCCCGAGCGCCGTCAGCCGGTCGAGCGCCTTCCCCTCGAACACGACGTGCTGCACCGCGCGCGTGTAGCACGAATACATGCGCCGCTCGAGCCGCTCATACGCCGAGTCGCCGCGCGCGAGCGCCGCGGCATCGTAGTCGCACACGGGCGGCGCGTGCGCCGGACCCGGCTCGGCCTCGTCCGCATCGGAGAGCAGCCCACCCGCGAGCGCGACGCGCATCGCGCCGTACGCGTGGCGATCCTCGGTCGCGAGGGTGGCCGTGTCGATGCGCGCGAGCAGCGCCTCGAGCGGCACGCGCGTCGCCTCGTAGCGCCGGTGCAGCTCCGCGATCGACGTACCGTCGGTATCGGCGCCGACGCCGCGGCCGTTCGTGACGGCGATCCGGTCCTTCACCACGTGCAGCGCCTGGAACATCGACTCGGCGCGCGCAAGTGACGATGGCGCCGCGGATGCGTGCGTCGTCCCGCCGCCCGCAGCGTGGTGACACGCGGCGAGCACTACGAGCAATACGGAAGTGAGTCGATGCGGAAGGCGAGCCATGAACGTTCCGATCACGGGGAACAGATATCGCGCGAACGGCTAACATGCCGGCGCGCCGCTCAGCGCGCCACCGTGCGTCTGGTGCGGCGGTCGTGCGCGGCGCCGATTCCTGCTATGATGCGATCATGACCGAGCGTCTCTACTACACCGATGCATATCTCCGCGCCTTCGACGCACGCATCGTCGACCGTGCCGCGGACGATCGCACGATCTACCTGGACCGCACAGCCTTCTATCCGACATCAGGCGGTCAGCCCTTCGATACCGGTACCCTCGCTGGCATCGCCGTCACCGATGTCGTCGACGAAGGCGAACGCATCGCGCACGTGCTCGCATCGCCCGCGCCGCGCGATCTGCAGACCGTGAGTGGCATTGTCGACTGGAACCGCCGTTTCGATCACATGCAGCAACACACCGGGCAGCATCTTCTCTCTGCGCTCTTCTCCGACCGCTTCAAGCTCGACACGGTGAGCGTCCACTTCGGCGCCACCTCCTCGACGCTCGACCTCGACGAGGAGTCCGTCTCCGCGAAGACGCTGGTCGCGGTCGAGGAGCTGGCGAATCTCGCGATCGCGGAGGCACGCGAAGTCTCGGTCACTTTCGAGAGCGCGGCTACGTCCACGGGGCTGCGCAAGCCGCCCCCGCGCGAGGGCGAGTTGCGGATCGTCGACATCGCGTCGCTCGACCGAAGCGCGTGCGGCGGCACGCACGTTCGCACCACTGCGGAGATTGGAACGCTCCTCATCCGCGGCACGGAGCGCGTGCGGAAAACGACGCGGGTCGAATTCGTCTGCGGCCTCCGCGCGGTCCGCGCCGCGCGCGCCGACCACGAGCTGCTCACCGCACTCGCGCAGTCGGCCGGCGTCGCTCCCGCAGAGATCGTCGCGAAGATGAAGTCGCAAGGCGACGAGCTCCGCGCCGCTCAGTCCGCGCGCCGCGAGGCCTCCACTGCGCTCGACGCCTTCCGCGCACGCGAGCTCTTCGACGCCGCGATCCCCGGCGAGACCGGTCGCCGACGCATCGTAGTGGAGGGCGGCGCTTCCACCGGCAGCGCCGGTACCGTCGACGAGCTCCGCTCCCTTGCCCGGGCCACCACCGCCCTCGGCCACGCCCTCTTCATCGGCACCCTCGCTTCGCCCCCGACGATCGTCGTCGCCTCCTCCGAAGGCGGCCTCGACGCGGGCACCGCCATCAAGAAGCTCCTCGCTGAGCACGGCGGACGCGGCGGCGGAAATGCCCGCATCGCGCAGGGCACGGTTCCCACGCTCGACGCACTGCGCGCAATCGTGGCAGCCCTCTAGCCGGTCGGCCAACTGGCGCGCCACGCTACACCACTCCATTTTCGTCAGACCCTCCCCCTCCCCTACACAGGATCCACGCCTCATGCACGTGCCTGCCGT
Source organism: Gemmatimonadaceae bacterium (assembly GCA_039935955.1). Classification (GTDB taxonomy): domain Bacteria; phylum Gemmatimonadota; class Gemmatimonadetes; order Gemmatimonadales; family Gemmatimonadaceae; genus FEN-1250. Next base: position 83,960 of record JBDTJH010000042.1, on the reverse strand, counting down.
CCGCATCGTGTCCGGCCTCGCCGCCGCCGCTCTCCTCATCGCCGCGACCCCCGCCACGCAGCCCACGCTGCTCGGCTTCTCCGATTCCTCGAGCAAGACCGAGCGCGATTGGGAAGAGAAGTTCAAAGCGATCCCCGAGCCCGCGCGCATGCGCGAGAACATGAAGCGCCTCACGGCACACCCGCACCACGTCGGCTCGCCGTACGACAAGGACAACGCCGAGTGGATCCTCGCACAGATGAAGAGCTACGGACTCGATGCGCACATCGAGACCTTCGACGTGCTCTTCCCCACGCCGCTCGAGCGCGCCGTCGAGCTCGTGTCGCCCACGCACTTCGTCGCCAAGCTGCAGGAGCCCGCGCTCGCGCAGGATCCAACGTCGAATCAGAAGTCCGAAGCGCTGCCGACGTACAACGCGTACTCGATCGATGGTGACGTCACCGGCCCTCTGGTCTACGTCAACTACGGCATCCCCGCCGACTACGACGAGCTCGCGCGCCACAACATCTCCGTCAAAGGCGCGATCGTGATCGCGCGCTACGGCGGGTCGTGGCGCGGCATCAAGCCGAAGGTCGCCGCCGAGCATGGCGCCATCGGCTGCCTCATCTACTCCGATCCGCGCGATGATGGCTATGGCGGCGGCGCCGTCTTCCCCAACGGCCCGATGCGTCCGAGCGAGGGCGTGCAGCGAGGCTCCGTCGAAGACATGCCGCTCTACCCGGGCGATCCACTCACCCCCGGCGTCGGCGCAACGAAGGATGCGAAGCGCCTCCCGATCTCCGAGGCGAAGACGATCACGAAGATCCCTGTTCTCCCGATCTCCTACGGCGACGCGCAGCCGCTCCTCACCGCGCTCGGCGGCCCCGTCGTGCCGAACGACTGGAAGGGCGGCCTTCCGATCACCTATCGCTTCGGCGCGGGTCCCGCGAAGGTGCATCTCAAGATCAAGTCGACGTGGACGCTCAAGCCGGTCTACGACATCATCGCGACGATCCCCGGCAGCACCGAGCCCGATCAGTGGGTGATTCGTGGCAACCACCATGATGCGTGGGTCAACGGCGCCGAAGATCCTATTGCCGGCCTCGTTCCCGAGCTCGAGGAGGCGCGCGCGCTCGGCATGCTCCTCAAGCAGGGATGGCATCCGAAGCGCACACTCATTTACGCGGTGTGGGACGGCGAAGAGCCGGGGCTGCTCGGCTCCACCGAGTGGGCAGAGACGCACGCTGATGAGCTGCGCGCGAAGGGAGTCGCCTATCTGAACACCGACACCAACGATCGCGGCTACCTGTTCCTCGAAGGCTCGCACGTCCTCGAGAAGTTCATCAACGGCGTCGCGAAAGACATCGACGATCCCGAAACGCACATGTCGGTGTGGAAGCGGCTGCAGGCCGCGACGATCCAGTTCGGCGACGCCGACGTGAAGAAGGAAGCGCGCAACCGCGGCGATCTTCGCATCGGGGCGCTCGGCTCCGGCTCGGACTTCACGCCTTTCCTCCAGCACCTCGGCGTTCCCTCGATCAACATGGGATACGGCGGCGAAGATGATGCCGGCATCTATCACTCGATCTACGACGACTTCTACTGGTACACGCACTTCAGCGACACGTCGTTCGTCTACGGCCGCGCGATGGCGCAGACCGTCGGCACTGCGGCGATGCGCCTCGCCGACGCCGACGTGCTGCCGTACGACTACACGAATCTCGCCGAGACGATTCACACCTACATCGACGAGGTTCGGAAGCTGGCGAGCGGTGCCGCCGATGCGGCGCGCGAACGAAATCTCGAGATCGAGGAAGGCTCGTACGCCGCAACCAGTGATCCGCACTCGCCGACCAATACGCCTCCTGCGCTGCAGGTGCCACCGCACATCTCGTTCGCCGCGCTCGAGAATGCCGCGGACTCGCTGACGAAGGCCGCCGAGCATTACAGCAAGGCGTACGACAAGGCGCTCGGCAGCGGGAACGCGGAGGGCGCCAGGACGTCGCTTGCCGCGGTCGACGCGATCCTCGAGCACAGCGAGCACGTGCTTACCGACCCACGCGGGCTCCCGATGCGGCCATGGTTTCAGCATCTGCTCTACGCGCCGGGCTTCTACACGGGCTACGGCGTGAAGACGCTCCCTGCGGTTCGCGAGGCGATCGAGCAGCACAAGTATGGCGAGGTCGATGAGGCGGTCATGCGCGTCGCGGCCGTCGTCAACGCCGAAGCCGCGCTCGTGGAGTCCGCCGCCGCCGCGCTTGGCAAGTAACCGCGAGCATCGGGTTTATCATTTGATGATGGAAGACTCACCGATCGATCCGGGCAACCTCCCTCCACCCGGCGAGCTCCTCGATGGGGAGCTCGACATGATCGCGCGAAGCAAGGAGTCGCCGGAGAACGCGCCGATGATGCAGGCGACGCTCTCGCCGCTGCGCGTGGCATTTCAGGGCGAGGCGGGCGCGTTCAGCGAGGAGGCGATCGTCCAGCTCTGGGGCGCCGAGGCGGAGCCCGTGCCGATGCGCACTTTCGCGGACGTGATGGATGCGGCCGAGACGGGCAGCGTCGACTACGGGCTGCTGCCGATCGAGAGCACACTCATGGGCGGCGTCGACAGCGCGTACGACCTGCTTGCGATGCATGAGCGATTGATGATCACGGCGGAGACGGTGGTGCAGATCCGCCTCTGCGTGCTGGGCATTCCGGGTGCGACGATCGCAGATCTCACGCAGCTGCACAGCCATCCGATCATGCTCGCGCAGTGCGCGCATTTTCTGGAGCGCTACAAACACATCACGCCGGTGCCATCCTGGGACACCGCGGGGGCGGCGCGCGCGGTGATGCAGGCTGGCGATCCGTCGCGCGCGGCGGCGGGAAGTCGGCGCGCTGCCGACAGATTCGGGCTCGAACTGCTCGCCGATGGCATCGAGGATCGGCCGGACACGCAGATGCGATTCCTCGCCGTGTCGCGCGGGCCCGCATCGCTCACGGAGGGCATGCCGGTGCGCAGCGCGGCGCTGTGCACGGTCAAGGATGTCGCCGGCGGGCTGATCGCCGCGCTGCAGCCGCTTGCAAAGGGCGGCTTCAACGTCTCGCACTTCGTCGCGCGCCCAACGCGCGAGCCGTGGCAGTACATGTACTACATCGAGTTCGAGCACGACGCCGCGGATCCCGACGCGACGAGCGCGCTCGAGGCGGTACAGCGGGCGAGCACGACGTACCGCCTGCTCGGCACCTTTCCGCGCTGGATGCTCGACGACAACGCGCAGCCGGGCGGCGAGTCGCTCCTCTCGTGAACGCGAAGCACTCGACGCCCCTCATCGCACGCCCCGCGTGGCTCGCGCTGGCGACGCATCACGACGCGATTCGCGATGTACATCTGCGTCAGCTGTTCGCCGCCGATCCCGATCGCGGCATGTGCATGACCGCCTCGGGCGCGTCGCTCTTTCTCGACTACTCCAAGCACCGCGCGACTCCCGAGACCATCGCGCTACTCGTCGCCCTCGCGCGCGAGTGCGGGCTCGCGGAGCGCACACGCGCGATGTTTGCCGGCGAAAAGATAAACGTCACCGAGAATCGCGCGGTGCTGCACGTCGCGCTTCGCGCCGCGCGCGGCACCGCGATCATGGTCGACGGCGTGAACGTCGTCCCACTCGTGCACGACGTGCTCGATCGCATGCGCGCCTTCAGCACCGCGGTGCGCGACGGCGCGTGGAACGGCTTTACCGGTCGCCAGATCCGGAGCGTCATCAACATCGGCATCGGCGGCTCCGACCTCGGCCCCGCGATGGCATATCGCGCGCTCGCGCACTATTCGAAGCGCGATCTCACCGTGCGCTTCATCTCGAACGTCGACGGCACCGATTTCACCGAGGCGACCCGCGATCTCGATCCGGCGGAGACGCTCTGCATCGTGTCGTCGAAGACATTCACGACGATCGAGACGATGACGAACGCCGCCCGCGCGCGTGACTGGATCATCGGAGCGCTCGGCGATGAGCTCGCGGTGGCGCGGCACTTCGTGGCGGTGTCGACGAACGAAGCGGCGGTGCGAAAGTTCGGCATCGATCCCGCGAACATGTTCGGCTTCTGGGACTGGGTCGGTGGGCGCTACTCGATGGACTCGGCCATCGGGCTCTCGACGATGCTCTCGATCGGCGCCGATCACTTCGACGCGATGCTCGGCGGGCTGCGCGCGATGGACGAGCACTTCAGAGATGCGCCGCTCGAGGAGAATCTCCCCGTCATCCTCGCGCTGCTCGGCATCTGGTATACGGACTTCTTCGGCACGCAGAGCGCGGCAGTGCTGCCGTACGATCAGTATCTCGCGCGCTTCCCGTCGTATCTCCAACAGCTCATCATGGAAAGCAACGGCAAGTCGGTGACGTTGAATGGGGATCGCGTGCGCTACGCGACGTCACCGGTAATCTGGGGAGAGCCGGGGACGAATGGGCAGCATTCGTTTCATCAGCTGCTGCATCAGGGGACACCGCTCGTCCCCGTCGACTTCATCGGCTTCATGCGCTCGCTCAACCCGAGCGGCGCGCAGCATGATCTGCTGATGGCGAATCTCTTCGCGCAGGCGGGGGCGCTGGCGTTCGGGAAGACGGCGGCCGAGGTGCGGGCGGAGGGAACAGCGGAGGCGCTGGTGGCGCATCGGGTGTTCGAGGGGAATCGCCCTTCGAGCGTCATCCTGGCTGATGTGCTCACCCCCGCGACGCTCGGCGCGCTGATCGCGCTCTACGAGCACATGGTATTCACTCAGGGCGTGATCTGGGACATCGATTCCTTCGACCAGTGGGGAGTCGAGCTGGGGAAGACGCTCGCCGCGCGCATCGCGGCGGAGCTCTCTCCGGGGGCCGATACCACGCCCACGCATGACTCGTCTACCAACGCGCTCCTGGATCGGTATCGGGCGGGTCGCGGCGACTGAGTCGCAGTGGAGCAAAGTGCGAGATTGTGGCACTACGCGCCGTCAAAAGTTGACGCCAGGCTGGCTAGTTGAGATGTAAAGTGATATATAACAACGACTTGCCACATCGCTTCGGAATGGAGCGAAAGTCGCATGGCAAGCACGACAGCCCGACCTTTCTAACCTTCCAGCCCTTCCCGATCTGTCCTTCATGGAGCGGTACGCCGACTCGGCGCAGAGGCGTGAGCTGGACGACATCATCATCGTCGATCCGGCGACGATGTTGGAGGATCCGGGGCCTGATTCCCGTCCTTCGGCCTCGCGTAGCGGCGCGCCTGTGCTCAGCGCGGCGACGCTCCTCGCGACTCCCGGCGGCGACCCCGATGCCGTCGCACTCGCGATGCAGCTGCTCGGCGAGGCAACGCCGCTCGCGGTGACGGCGGATGGGATGTCATTCACGGTCCCCGGCTGGGAGCTCGGCTCGCAGTCCGCCGACTCGATGGACGCGGAAGGTCTCGCGTGCTGGGTGAGCGTCGACATCCTGCTGCTCGAGAACGGCCGCTACGTGGTGCGCGAGCATCGCGCGAGCGAAGGGTCGGACGGAATGATCGCGTCGGACTCGAACGGCTCGATCATCGAGAGCGGCGCCGAAGTCCGCGCCTTCTGCACCGAGTATACCGCCGACCCGCTCCGCGCCGCATCGCGCGTCGCCGCGCTCGACAACGCGATGCGTCGCTGGCCCCCGCTCCGCACCCCGTCCGGCCGCGCGCGTAAGACGCCGCTCGTCATCCCGTTCTTGATCGACTAGGAAAACTCCAAATCGCACTTTCCGTTTCTGTCCGTGCCGTTTTCCGTTTGTTGTCGCTTTACCTATCAGTCGCGTTTGTAGTTGCACGGACGCACTCCACCAACAGCGACGAAAAAAGCGGGGTGACGCTCTCGCGCCACCCCGCCTCTTTCACCTGCCTACCGCTACATCACTGCGTCGGAGGAACAGCCGAGACCTTCACGTCGACGTAGTTCACCGACCCGCGGTCGCGTGCACGAATCGCCAGCGTGTTGTTTCCGCCAACATTGAGGAACGACGCCGGTATCGCAAAGACGAGCGACCCCTTCGTGGCGCAGTTTTCGTGCGATATGAGCCCGGTGTTCGCGCTGAACGAGTAGTTCCCCGCGTCCGGACCAACGAAGCTGTAAAGCGGCGTGCCCGTGGAACTCATCGTCAGGGGGTTGCCGTTCACGAATACGGCAATGTCGTTGTCGATGGCCGCGGTAACCGTGAGCGGCGCGCTCCAGTTTGCCGGCAGCGGAAAGTCCTTCCGCAGCAGCATGTCCGTGCCGACCGACCACACATGGTTCAGCGTGAAGCCCGGCTCGCTGTTGATCGCGCACACGGTTCCGCCCTGATCACCGCTGCCGAACGGACCGTTGCCGGTCAGCCAGTCCGCGGTGGAGAAGGTCGGCTGCTCGAAGCCCGCGTCGTGCCCCTGCGGGCCGTCGAGATACAGATATGAGGCGCCATACGGCACGACGTCGCCGCCGGTCGCGTTGTACGAAACGCCGTTGGCCGGATCGACCAACACGTTCGTCGGGAAGCCGGAATCCGGCGTACCGACAGCGAACGTCACCGCCGGATCCGCGAACGTTCCGACCGCCTGGAGCGAGTTCGCTCCGGCGTTCACGACCCAGCTGCCCACCGTCGCGATGCCGTTCGCGCCCGTCGCAACCGTGGTGCTCGATCCGCCATCGACCGTTCCGCCACCGCCCGTCACCGAGAAGAGCACGTTGGTCTTCGCGACCGGCGTGCCGAGTTTCGTCGAGACGAGAGCCGACGGCGCGATCGCAACCGGCGATCCCGAAGGAGCCGTCTGCGCCGGGAACGGCGCCGGGTTCGTCGTGAGATACACCTTCGTATCGACGCCGCCGAACGGGCTGAACGACTTCGTCGTGCCCGTCTTTCCACCGCTGCCCGCGTACGCATTTTCGGGAAGGAGGAAATTCGCGACCGCCGAGCCGAGCGCGGAGCCGGCGCGTCCGACTTCGCCGCGCATCACGAGCTGCAGCATGTCGTGCGCGCTCACCGATGCCGTCTGCGTCGTGCACAGCCCGGGGATCGAGCCGCCCGGAGGAAGCACTTCGATCGTCGTCGCCGACGTGTTGTGCGCAAGAAACACCGTCGGAATCTCGGCGCCATCCGAAAGACAGAGACCGACCGTGAGATTCGCCGTGATCGATGTCTCCGGCGTCACCTTCACATCGTAGAACGGTCCGTACTGGTCCAGCGTCGTGTTGAGCGGGTGCGTCGTGTTCGAAATCACACTGATCGTGACGACGACCGCAGGCCCGTTGAACGAGTTCGGCGGGAGTTGCACGCCGGCATTGCCGTCGCCAGTCACGACATTCTGGGTGCTGCCGCTCGGGTAGATCACCTTGTTCACCGTGCCGCCGTCCCCGGGATCGCCCGGAAGCGTGAGCCCCGTGGTCGGGAGCCCGACGGTGCAGTAGAGGCCCGTCTCGAACGCGAGCAGCGCCTGCCGCGTCGCGAGCGACCCCCCACCGACAAGCTTCCCAGCGTTGAACTGGGTGAAGGTGTAGTCGAGCAGGCGGAAGACGAGCGTGCGCGCGTCCGCCTGATGGTGCGTGTTGATGTAGAGCAGCACGACCGCGTACGACGCCGCCGCGACGAGACGCGCGGGGCCACGGGGATAGAGCGTCGTGATCATGTTGGCCGTCTTTGCGACGGTCGGGCAGCCGGTCGGGACGATGCTCTCCTGCACCGACGGAGCCACCGGCTCGGTCGGACTATGACTGTCGGGCGAGCACGCCGAGATGAACAGTGCTCCTGCCACGACGGCTACGCACCCCGCGATCCAATTGCGCCACATACGTTCGGTCCTCCAAAGGTTCTGATTGGACAGCTGACCCACACTAGGTAAAGCGTATTTCCGACTACTTTCCGGTCGCGACAAGCCGCTGAAAGCGCGGATCGTCCGCGATGCTGCGCCAGCGCCAGTTGTTGTCCGAGTTGAAACCCGCAGCTGTGTTCGGGTTGGCCGCCAGATACGTCGAGAGTGCCTTTATTGCCGCATCCTTGTCGCCGATGAGCGTCCACACGTAGGCGCGGTCGTATTCCAGGTCCCGTGTGGGATCGATATCCGCCGGTGCGTGCGCGGAGGTGAGAACTTTCTTTGCACTGTCCGCGAGATTGGCGCGCGTGAGCACCGCCGCGACGCCCACCCGCGTGCTTGCCGTCGCGTAGCCGCGCGTCGCTTCGGGGTTCAGCTTCACGATCGAGTCCGCGAGCCGCCATGCGCCCGGGACATCGGGCTCCATCGCCTTCGTCGCCATGAGGCTGAGGCGACACTCGATGAAGCGCGGATTCAACGGAAAGCGCTTATTGCCGACGTCGCACCAGTGCACCGCCTCCGTAAACTGTGCATCATCGAAGGCGAGGTTGAACAGCCGCCACACGATCACGTCGATGTTGCTGAGATACGAATCCTGCTCGTACGCGCGCCGTGCGGCGAGTCGCGCACTCGTTACGTCATCCGTGTGCGTGAGCAGAGAGCTCAGCACACCCCACGCACCCGCCTGCGCGGGGTTGATCTTCACCGCCTGCTCGAGATCCGACTGCGCATCCGCGAGAAGCTGCTTGGCAGCCGCAGCGCCGGGCTCCAGACCGAGGAGGTAGCGCCAGTAGCGCAGCGTGCCGCGAAGCTCGAGCGCGTCGGCGCTGGTCGACGACAGCGAGAGCGCGCTGTCGGCATAGACGAGCCCCCTGTTCGCCCACTTCGACGCCATCGTCTGGTCGTCGCCGAAGAATCGCGACGCGCGAAGGGCGAGCGACCCGCGGAGTACTGGCACCGCCGCCCATGCGGGGTCGAGCGCCGACGCCTGCGACAGCAGCGTATCGCCGTTCTGTACCGCGCGCAGCACCCCCGCCGTGTCGCTTTGCTTGATCGCTGTTTGCTCGCTGCGGAAATGCTGCTCCGCCTGCTGCAGCAGCGCCCACGCGTCCGCATTCGTCGTCCCCTCGCGCTGCTCGCGCAGCAGCACCTCGGTGCCGAGTCGGCGCCGAAGGAACTCGGCGACGCGGTTGGCGAGTGTGTCGCGCAGTGCGAGCGGATTGCCCCTCGCCTGCTCGAAGCTCGCGCGCTCGAAGTCCGTGCCCGTGCCATCCTTGAGCCGCACGCTCACCCGCAGCTTGTCCTTGTCGGACTCGATCGTGCCCATGACCAGCGTCCCCGCGCTCAGCGCGCGCGCGATGCTGTCCGGCGCGACGCCACCCTCGCGGAAGAGCGCCGCGCCGTTCGCGGAGACGACATCCAGCCCGGGCACCGACGTCAGCCGCGCGATCAGCGTCTCGGTGAGACCGTCGGCGAGATACGAGAGCTCGTGCCTCTTGCTGTCATCCTCGAAGTACATCACCGCGATGCGCCGCGGGTCGAGCCCGGTGCTGCTCCCCGCATTCCGGATGTGCGCGCCGCGCGTGAGCTTCCACGCGCCGAAGCCTGCGATCGCGAGCACCAACACCGCCGCACCGGCGATCATCGCCATCTTCTTCCGCTTCGCCTTCGGATCGACGGCGCGCATCGACTCCGTCGCGCTGCGCGCCGCCATCACTCTCCGCGAGTACGTCGCTCCCGAGGGACGCTGCAGCGCCGCCGCGAACGCGCCCGCGGTCTTGAAGCGATCCGCCGGAACCTTCGCGAGCGCCTGCAGCACGACGTCCTCGAGCTCGTCGGGGACGTTTTCGCGCACGATCGCCAGCGACGGCACGCGGTCCATCGTGTGGCGGGCGATGATCGATGCGGCCGTCGGCCCCACGAACGGCGGAGTTCCCGCGATCATCTCGTAGAGCACACAGCCGAGCGCGTAGATGTCGCTTCGGCCATCGATGTCCTTCTCGCCCATCGCCTGCTCGGGACTCATGTACGTGGGAGTGCCGAGCGTGATGCCGGTCTGCGTCAGCTTCTCGTCGCCCATCGCGCTCACGGCGTGGGCGATGCCGAAGTCCGCCACGATCGCGTGCCCCTCGTCGAGCAGGATGTTCTCCGGCTTGATGTCGCGATGGACGATGCCGTTCTTGTGCGCATGATCGAGGGCGAATGCCACTTCGATCGTCAGCTGCACCGCCTCATCGACGGAGAGCTGCTGCTCGCGATCGAGGCGCCCGCGCAGCGACTCACCCTCGATGTAGGGCATGACATAATACAGCAAATGATCCGGCGTCTCTCCGGAATCGTAGAGCGCCAGGATATGCGGATGACTGACCTTCGTGGCGAGCTGGATTTCGCGCCGGAAGCGCTCCGGTCCGAGAGCCATCCCCAGATCCGGCAGCAGGACCTTGATCGCTACCTCGCGATCTTGTTTCAGATCCTTCGCGAGGTACACGGTTGCCATGCCTCCGCGGCCCAACTCGCGCACGACGTCGTACCGCCCTTCGAGGGCAGTTCGTAGCCGATCGAGACCGTTCGTCGCCAATTCCCGTGCTCTGCGGTTAAGAGACGCTAAGCTGCGAAGATACCGGTCTGAATCGGAATCTGCCAGCGGGTGAAACGTTCTTTACCGCACGGCTTTAGCTCTAATGTGCGGCAGCAGAATCGGAGGCCGGCGCGCTGCGATAAACCATTCCAGTCTTCATCACGAACGTGGGTCGTTCTAATACAGTCACGTCGCTCAGCGGATCGCCGCTCACCGCAATCATGTCCACCCACGCCCCCGGCGCGAGCGTTCCAACCTTATCCGACCAACCAAGCAGATCTGCAGCGTTCGACGTGGCCATCTGGATTGTCTGCAGCGGAGTGAGGCCGAGCTCCAGCAGATACTTGAACTGCTTCGCGTTCGTCCCGTGCGGATAGACGCCAGCGTCCGTGCCGAACGCCATCTTCACCCCTGCCGCGATCGCGCGACGCCAATTCACGTTCTGCGCCTTTCGCAGCTGCCTCTCCTTCTCGATGATCTTGTCCGGAAGCCCAAGCTCCTTCCCATGTTCGAGGATGTACGCATCGGTGTAGATGTCCGGCACGAGATACGTCCCGTGCTCCTTCATGAGCCGAACTCCCTCCTCGTCGATCAACCCGCCGTGCTCGATCGACGCCACCCCCGCCCGCGTCGCTCTCTTGATCGCCTCGGCCCCATGCGCATGCGCGGCGACCTTCCGCCCCCACTGCGCCGCCTCCGTCACGATCGCATTCAGCTCCTCCTGCGAATACTGCGGCGCGCCCACCGACTCCTCTTCGGACAGCACGCCCGCGCTCGCGAGCACCTTGATCCAGTCCGCGCCGTACTTGATGTTCACGCGCACCTGCTTGCGCACCTCGCCGACGCCGTCGGCGATGTTGCTCAGCTGCTGAAAGTGCAGATACGGCGAGAAGCCGTTGAGGTCCCCGTGTCCGCCGGTCGCGCTCAGCGGCAGCGTGGCCACGAGCATGTGCGGCCCTTCGACGACGCCCTCGTTGATCGCGTTGCGCAGCGCGACATCGATGAGCTCCGGCGCGCCGACGTCGCGCACCGTCGTGAATCCCGCCTCCAGCGTGCGCTTCGCGTAGACGTGCGCGCGCACTGCGTCGTCGATCGGGCTGTGGCGAAAGAGATCCGTGTAGTAGTCGTGGCTCTCGCTCGAGAGGTGCGTGTGCACGTCGATGAGGCCAGGGAGTATGGTCACATCTCCCAAGTCGGTTACCGTGGCGCCCGGGGGCGCCGATCCGCCCGCAGTCACCGACGTGATCTTGTCGCCATCGATCACGATCACCGCGTTGTCGATGCGCTTTCCCGTGCGCGGCTCGATGACGTGCGCCGCGCGCACCACCACGTGCCTCGGCGCGCTCGCCGGCGCCTGTGTGCGCGCGCTACCCGCGAACGCGAGTGTCGCCGCGAATACCGAAAATGCAATGCGAGTATGCGTCATGGTGTGCTCGTTGAAGTATCCGACATGCTGCGGAGTGTCGCGTTGTCCTTCGCTGCCTTGATCTCGAGATCGAGCTCCGCGACGCGCGCCTTGAGCGCCGCGTCGTACGCGTCGCGCGCCGCCGCAGCTGCCGAGGTCACCGCCGTCGCCGCGTTGCCCAGCGCCGCGCTCGACGTCTGCTCGACCCCTGTGACGTTGCCGTGCGCGCCGAACGTCAGCGCGATCTTCCCGGCACCGAGCACCTCGGTGCCGAACGAGATATTGAGAATCGGATCGGCAGCCGAGACGAGCGCGACGATGCGCTCCTCCGCCACGCTCGGCGTGCCGCTCTTCGACTCCGCCGCGTCGGGCACGTGCACACGGATCATCCGCATGATCGGCTCGCGGAAGTAGATCTTCGCGCAAACGCTGTCGGCGCCCGTGCATCCGATCGTCGATCCGCTCAAGCTCGGCGCCGGCTCGAGCGCGCTCGCGGGCTCGGGGAGCGGCGACACCGTGACGAAAACATTCGCGAGCGCGTAGAGATCGACGTCGCGCGCGTACACCGCGCTCTGCTTCGTGATCGACGTCCAGCTCGCGCCCGCATCCGGCGCCGCCGGAAGCTCCGTGAGATCGAACGTTCGAATGACGTGCGTCGTCGACACGGGCACCGGCTTCGCCTTCGAGGGCGGCGCGCACGATGTGTCGCGCACCGTCGCTCGCGGCACGAACGCACCGAGCACGCCGAAGGCGCCCTTCGCGATCGTCGTGACGATCGCCGCGCGCTGGTCGACGCCCGCGTAGTTGAGCGACGTCAGCACGCCGGTCTCGCTGACCTTGACGCCGAGCGTCTGGTCGATGGTGGCGGAGGGGCGAAGGCCGAGCCGGTATGCCTGGCGACGGTCGGGGACGGTGGTGACCGTGAGCGTCCAGCTCGTTGTGAGGGAGTCGTGCGTGACGCATACCCCGCGCTCACGTACGACATCGTGGAAATGGCTCACCTTCGCGTCGACCGTCAGCAGGTCGCGCGTGAGGAAGTAGCGGAGCCCCTCGCTCGGCGCGTGCGCGAGGTCGAATGGACCGCTGGTGCTGAGCGTGCCCGGCCGCGCGCAGGAACCGATCGCGGATGCGGCGAGTACGAGGAGAATTCGGGGTGCGCGCGGCAAGAATCCTCCAATGAATGAGCGCGGGTGAACCCTGCGTCCGATTGAATCGTCGGGAATATGATAGGGTTGCAGCGCGCGCTCGGCTACTCGCCCCACGCTGCGGATGGAGCAGGAGGTGCTTCATGCAGGCACGTCGCACAGGATTCCGTTGCACGATGCTGATCGCCGCGCTGCTGGTTGGCGCGACTGGCGCGCGCCGCTCGCCACTGCCGCCAACGTCGATTCCCGTGCGCGTGATTCTCATCGCGAACGACGTGCGCGACTCGATGAACATGGTCTTCATCCACGCGACGGTGGGATGGCGCAAATACCCGACGAACATCAATCCCGCGTACTTCGGGCGCGGCACGCCGATCTGGCGCGAGACGATGCGCTGCCTGCACGGCCGCATCTCGACGGATACGCTGTGGATCACGTCGTGGGAGACGCCGCGCGGCGAGCGCGCGTTCGCGGCGGCCGTGACGGGCGAGTGCGACGACAGCGACAATGCGGTCGGGAGCTGGCACACGCATCCGTGGCGCGCGGACAGCCTGCAGAAGCCGGTGAAGACGCCCGGGCTGTCGGTGGGAGATCTTCGCGCGTTCCACGCGAGCTCGGATCTGATCTCGCTCGCGCAGTGGGATCGCGACTCGATCGCTGGCGCCGTGCGGGCGTTCAACGGGTCGGTGCAGTACCCCATTCCTGTGCTCGTCGAGCTTCGCGCGGTCCCCGACAGCGAGCCGCAGCCACCGGACTCGGCCGGAACGCGCTGAAAGCTCGGGCGGGAAAGTGACGCGACTTGGGGCCTGTTCGGGTAGCGGGGACGAGACGTCGAAAGCGTAACACATTGTGGCACAATATCATATAATTTGTATTATGAGAGACTAACGTCCGAAATGGGCGTGATGATGTGCGTCCGTGGCGTGATAGACTCTGTGATACAACTCACCATACATTGCGGGACTGAAATTCATGCTGGATCACCCGCATGCGCCGGCACTCGTCCCGCGACGAGCTCCGGCCTCTTCTTTGACCAAATACAGCGAGCTGAGCAGTTCGGAAGGTGAAGATCCCGCATCGCATCGCCACGCTCGACGTTCGTCTGGCGGCGCGGGGATCCCGCGCGCGTTGCTGACATCGCTCGAGGAGCATCTCGTGTCGCTGCCAGGCGTGACGTTGGCGCGCGTCGAGGTACGCCCGACGGGCGAGATCGTCGGCATCCATCTCATGGTTGCCGCCGGCGTCGACACGAGCTCGCTCATCAGCACCGTCGACGAGACGCTGCGCGCCACCTTCGATCTCAAGATCTCGCCGGAGCAAATCTTCGTCGCGCACGTGAACGCGCGCTCGGGATCGTCGAGCGCGCGCCCGAGCGACGAAGGCATCTCGTTCGAGCAGCGGCGCACGAGCGGCGGAAGCATCCTCATGGCCGACGAAGGCGACACACCGCGACTCGCGCGCCGGGTGTACTTCGAGGATCTCGAGGTGCGCCGCTCGCGCACATCGGGGATCACGTGCCGCGTCTCGCTCCGGAAGGGCGCGCTGGTGCTGAGCGGCGAGGTGACCGGCGCGTCCTCGGAGCGCTCGCGCGCCGAGCTGGCATCGCGCGCGACGCTGGCCGCGCTGGGCGCGGCGGACGTTGCGGCGCAGACGGCGGCCATCGAGCACGTGTTGCTGGTCGACTCGCTCGAGCGGCGCTACGTGGTCGTCGCGGTCGCCGCGCGTCGCGGACGCGAGATCGTTCCGCTCACCGGCGTCTGCGAAGTGCGCGAAGATGTCGAGACGGCCGCGGTGCTCGCGACGCTGTCGGCGACCAACCGGTGGCTCGCGCAGTACTAGCGCGTCGCGGCCGAAACCAACGTAGTCCTCTCGCGTCGCAGGACGAGCGGTGCGTGCCCCGCGTTCGCCTCTGATGCGGAGAAGCCGAATCATGAAACTGATCTCGACGCTGCCGACGGTCGTCGCGTGTCTCATCCTCGCTCTGCCGTCGTTCGCGGGCGCGCAGGCATCCAATTCGATTCCTTGGCTCGCGTTCGGCGCCGCGCGCACGCACCTTCTCAGCTCGCGCACCGACAACGGGCGCACAACATCGAGCTGAGTCGCGCGTATAACGCGACGCGGGAGATCTGACTCATGAGACAGTTCACGCGCGTTCGGCAAGCCGCGCTCTATGCGACGCTCGGCACGCTCGTCCTTGCCGCGTCCTCGCACCGCACGCGCACCGTCGAAGTCATCGACCCGCTATACCACATGAACGCCATGTCGATGGCGATCCCGGATGGGTGGAGATTCGCGGGGACGGTGGCGCGCCCGGTGGGCTGTCATGGCGCAGGACCCGCACTCAAGTACACGGCACAGGCCCCGGACGGCGTTACCGGATTCGAGATGCTCCCGGGTGTGGCGTGGCACTGGACGAGCAGCACTTCGAAGCAGCAGGTGTGGGCGTCAATGCACTGTCCCGTCGTCGAGCTCCAGACCGCGGGAGAATTTCTCCTCGCGATCGCGGTGCCGATGCTGCATCCGAACGCCAAAGTCATCTCGGTCGGCCCGCTGTTGCCTGCAGGCACCGCCGCGCTCGCACAGCAGCTCGCGCAGGCGCGCCAGCAGAATGCGGCGATGGCGGCTCGCTACGGCCAGCCACCGCAGAAGCTCGTGCTCGAGGGCGCGCGTGTACGCATCGAGTTCGCGAGCAAGGGGCACGTGGTCGAGGAGATGCTCACGGCCGTGATCCAATGCACGGAGGCGCACTTTCAGGCGATGTTCAGGCAGCCGGCGTATACCGATCGCAATTGCAGCTCGCGCAGCACGGTGCTCACGACTGCGCCGAAGGGGCAGCTCGATGCGTTCCTCGCGCAGCCACAGCTGGCGATCATCCAGCACACGATCCAGCTCCATCCGGATTGGCAGCAGCGCGTGATCGCCGACCAGCAGGCGGAGTTCAACAAGGCGCAGGCTGCGAGCGATGCGGCATTCCAGGAAACGATGCGCTCGGGCAAGCTCGCCGGCGAGCGGCTGCTGCTCGACGGCAAGACGTTTCAGGACCGGCAGCGGCGCAGTACGGATGCGGCGCTTGCCGCCGATCGGGCGACGCAGGCCGGCACCGACGCCGCGGCGCATCAGACCGCGCTCTATTCCGCGGATCGAGGCGACTTCGTCAATCCGTCCACCGGGCAGAAAATCGAAGCGAGCAGTCAGTACAATCATCAATGGGTGTCGTCGGATGGCAGCACGCTCGTGCAGACCAACGACCACTCGTACGATCCCAACGGGCAGATCTACATCAACCAAAGCTGGACCGAGCTCCAGCCGATTCACTAGCTCCAGCTCTTTCGTGCTCGAGTTGCCGCACGAGAGCCCGAGGTAATCGCCCGTGCAAAGGTTTCTACACACGCTCGGCCGTTGGGCGACTCGCGCCGAAGGGCTCGCCTCTGCACCTTCTGCGTGCACGCATCCTCGCCGCAATCACAATATCCGAGTCCGCCGTGCCAGCAGCGCGGCGCAGGAGAGATCGCTCATGAGGCACGTCACGCGCGTCGGAAAGATCGCGCTCAGCGCATCGATCGGAGTGTTGGCCCTCGCGGCATCGTCGAGCAGAGCGCGATCCGTCGAAGTCGACGATCCGCGCTACCACATGAACGCGCTCACGATGGCGATCCCCGACGGATGGAAGTTCGCGGGCACCGTCGCACGCGCGGGCGGATGCCATGGTGGACCGCCCTCGATCAAGTACACGGCGGAGAGCCCCGACGGGACGACGGGCTTCGAAAACTTGCCCGGCGTACAATGGAGCTGGACGAGCTCCGTGACGAAGCAGCAGGTGATGAACGCCTCGGGCTGCCCCGTCGTCGAGATCCAATCGGCCGCGGACTTCCTCGTCGCCATCGCGGTGCCGATGATCCACCCACATGCAAAGGTCATCTCGGTGGGCCCGTTGCTTCCCGCGGGTACGGCGACGCTCGCGCAGGAGCTCGCGCAGGCGCGTCAGCAGAATGCACAGATGGCCGCACGCTACGGACAGCCACCGCAGAAGCTCGTGCTCGAGGGCGCACGCATTCGCATTGAATTCACGAAGAACGGGCGCGTCCTCGAAGAGATTCTCTCCGCCGTCATCAACTGCACCGAGTCGCGGATGCCGGGACTCATGACGCAGCCATCGTACGTTGATCGCACCTGCGCCTCGCGGAGCGTGGTGCTGTCCTTCGCACCGAAGGGGCAGCTCGATGCGTTCCGGTCATCGCCGCAATTCACGAACGTGCAGGGGACGATCCGCTTCAATCCAGAATGGCAGAACCGTATATCGCAGGACATGCAGGCCGACTTCCAGAGGAATCAGGCCAACGCCACCGCCGCATTTCAGCGAACGCTTGCATCCGGAAAGCTCGCGGGCGACCAGCGCATCAAGGACAACAACGAGTTTCTCAAAGAACAGAGGGCGAAGACGGATGCGGCGATCGCACAGGACCGCAGGAGGATGGGCGAAATGGACTCCAACGCACACCAGACCGCGCTTTATGCCGGCGATCGTGGCGACTTCATCGATCCGTCCAACGGTAGAAAGATCGAGGCGAGTAGCCAGTACAACCATCAGTGGCTGTCGTCGCAGGGCACCGCGCTCGTGCAGACCAACGACCCCTCATACGATCCCAACGGCCGCAGGAATATCAATGAGAGCTGGACCGAGCTCGTACCATCGCCCTAGGGAGCTCGTGGCGCCGATACGGTGCGAGCGCGGAAAGTGATTTAGCTTTCGCGCTCCTCCGGCGACATCACCGCCGGCGCACTCTCTCCGGCCACGACGAGTCATGCGCATCGCCATCGGTTCCGACCACGCGGGCTTTCACTACAAGTCGCGCATCAAGGACCTCCTCGCGGGCTGGGGCCACGAGGTGAAGGACTTCGGCACCGACTCCGACGCACCGGTCGACTATCCGGAGTTCATCCGTCCGGTCGCGCTCAAAGTCGCTGCCGGCGACTTTGAGCGCGGGATCGTACTCGGTGGCTCGGGCAATGGCGAGGCGATCGTGGCGAACCGCGTGCCGGGCGTTCGATGCACACTTTGCTGGAACGTCGAATCCGCGCGCTACGCGCGACTGCACAACGATGCGAACGTGCTCTCGATCGGCGAACGGCTCGTGCCGGAAGCGGACCTCGAGCCGATCCTCAAGGTGTGGCTGGAGACGCCCTTCGAGGGTGGACGGCACCAACGGAGAATCGATCAGATCGACGCGGTGTGAGTGGTCACGTCACGCGCGTGGAGGCATGGTACTCGGGCCGGTCCCACGCGCGCTCCGCGAGAATAGACTGCAGGATCGCGACCGCATCCCATAGATCCGCATAGCAGACGTACAGCGGAGTAAAGCCGAAGCGCAGGATGTTCGGCTGGCGGAAATCGCCGATGACGCCGCGGTCGATCAGCGCGCGCATCACCGGCCATCCGTGCTCATTCGCATAGCACAGCTGACTCCCGCGAAGAGCCGACGACGCAGGAGACACGAGCATCAACGTCCCCGCCTCGATCTCCTGCGCCACCAACTGCTCGAACAGCTCGCCCTGCCGAATCGACTTCGCTCGTAGTACATCCATCGGTGCCTCGAGCATCACGTCGACACCCACCTCGAGCGCCGTCAGACTCAATATCGGCGGCGCGCCGACAGTGAAGCGATCGATCCCCTCGGCCGGCCGATACGACTGCTCGAATCGAAATGGCGAGTCGTGTCCGAACCACCCACTCAATGCAGGCGCGATGTGCGCTTGATGCCGGTGCGCGACGTACAGAAACGCCGGCGCGCCCGGGCCACCGTTCAGATACTTGTAGCCGCATCCCACCGCGAGATCGACGTTCGCCGCGGTGAGATCGAGCGGCACCGCACCCGCTGAATGCGCGAGGTCCCAGAGCATGAGCGCGCCGCGCTCGTGCGCGAGCGCCGTGATGCGTCGCATGTCGTGCATGCGGCCGGTACGGTAGTTCACGTGCGTGAGCATCACGACCGCGACATCGTCTGCGATCGCGTCCTCGATCGTGTCGGGCTTTGCGACCCGCAGCGTGTGCCCGCGGCCCAGATGCCGGATCAACCCCTCGGCGACGTACAGATCCGTCGGGAAGTTGTCGGGCTCGGAAAGAATCACGCGACGATCCGGCCTCAGCTCGAGCGCGGCCGACAGCGCCTTGAAGATGTTGATCGACGTCGAGTCGGCGACGATCGTCTCCCCCTCCTTCGCGCCGATCAGCCGCCCGATCTTCGCGCCGATGCGCTGCTGGATGTCGATCCACCCATTGATGTTCCAGCTGCGAATGAGATCGCGACCCCACTCATCCTCCACCACTTCGCGCACGCGCGCGGCGGTCGCCTTCGGCATCGCGCCGAGTGAGTTGCCGTCGAGATAGATCACGCCCTGGGGAAGTGTAAAGCGATCGCGGAACGATCGCAGCGGATCGTCGTAGTCCAGCGCCTCGAGATCGGCGCGAGAGAGTTGTTTGCCCATGTGTTTGTCTACAGTTCGGTGCGCACGTCCCAGAGCTCCGGGAAGAACGTGACATCGAGCACCTGTCGGAGATAGCCCACGCCCGCCGTCCCGCCCGTGCCGCGCTTGCGCCCGATGATGCGCTGCACCGTCGTCACGTGACGAAAGCGCCACTGCTGAAACCAGTCCTCCAGATCGATCAGCTCCTCCGCCAGCTGATACAGATCCCAGTAGCGCTTCGGATCGCGATAGACCTGCGTCCACGCCGCGAGCACCGACTCGTTCGCGGCATATGGCTGGCGCACGTCGCGCTCCAGCACAGTCGCACCGATGGCGAAGCCGCGCCGCGCCAACATCCGGATCGCCTCGTCGTAGATACTCGGAGTCGCGAGTGCAGTCGCCAACTCCGCATGAACATCGTCGCGATGCCGGTGGGGCGCGAGCATCGCCTCCTGCTTGTTGCCGAACGCGAACTCGATGAGCCGGTACTGCATCGATTGAAAGCCGGACGACTGGCCCAGCGCGCCGCGGAAGCCCGAGTAATCGCTCGGCGTCATCGTCGAGAGCACATCCCACGACTGGATGAGCTGCGATTGAATCCGGCTCACGCGCGCGAGGTGCTTGAAGGTCTGCTGCAGGTCATCCGCGATGATGAGCCGTCGTGCCGCGTCGAGCTCGTGGAGCGTGAGCTTCATCCACAGCTCGCTCGCCTGGTGAATGATGATGAAGAGCAGCTCGTCGTGATTGTCGGAGCGCGGCTGCTGCGCGCTGAGCAGCGTGTCGAGCTGCAGGTAGTCGCCATAGCTCATGGCGCCGGCGAAGTCGGTGTGCGCGGTTGCAGCCGGATGCGCGCCGCCCGCCTGCCCTGCGCCCTCGGGCATGTCGCTCGTGTCCATTCGGGAAGACTACACTGGCTACCAGATCTCCGGAACGAGCCCCCGCGCGCGAACCATCGGATCGCCTGGCTTGCACGCGAACGCCTTCGCGAATGTCTCCGAATTCGACACGGGCCCATTCACGCGCCAGCCATCCGGCGAATGCGGATCCGTCGTCACGCGTGTCTTGAGCGACTCCGGGCGGTCGTGTCCGCGGAATGTTTGCGCGAAGGCGATGAAGTAGCGCTGCTCCGGCGTGAATCCGTCGATCAGCGGCGGACGTCCGTCGCGCTCGAGCGCCCGCTGTAGTGCGTCGTACCCCGTGAGCACCCCGCCGTAGTCCGCGATGTTCTCTCCCTCGGTGAGCGCGCCGTTCACGTGGAAGGTGTCCGTCTGGATGTAGCCGTCGTACTGCGCGACGATGCGCGCGGCCTGCTTGCTGAACGTCACCGAGTCCGACGGCTGCCACCAGTCGCGCAGATTTCCCTGGGCATCGTAGTGGCGTCCCTCATCGTCGAAGCCGTGCGTCAGCTCGTGTCCCGCCCAGCTGCCGCCGAGCGCGCCGTAGTTGGCACCGTCGTCCGCCTTGGGGTCGAAGGTTTGCGGCACGAGCGCGCCCGCGGGAAAGACCATCTCGTTCTTGGACGGATCGTAGTACGCGTTCACCGTCGGCACAGTGATTCCCCACTCGCTCGTGTCCACCGCGGTGCCCGGACGGCTCGCCGTGCGCTTCCACTCGAAGGAGTTTGCCGCGAGGTCGTTGCGAACGAAGGGACCGTCCTTCACCTCGAGCTTCGTGTAGTCGCGCCACTTGTCCGGATAACCGACCTTCTTGCCCATCTTCGCGAGCTTTTCGAGGGCGCGCGCACGCGTCGTGTCGGACATCCACGAGAGCTTCTTGAGACGCTCGCCAAACGCCGCGCGAATGTCCTCGACCACCTGCCTGGCGCGATCGCGCGCCGCCGGAGAGAACGTCTTCGCGACATAGGCTTCGCCGAGCGCTTCGCCCATCTGATTGTCGGTGTCGCGGATGCACCGCTTCCAGCGCGGCAGCAGCTTCTTCGCGCCCGAGAACGTCGAGCTGAAGGCGAAGCTCTCGTTCACGAATGGGGTGCTGAGCCACGGCGACGCGGACGACAGGATGTGGTAGCGCAGATACGCCCGCCACTGCGGCAGCGGCGCGTTGGTGAGCAGCGAGTCCGCGCGCTTGAAGAACAGTGGCTGCGCGACGATCACCTTCGTCACGGGGTGGGTGACGCCCACGTTGTGAAAGTAGCGATCCCACGTGACGTGCGGCGCGAGCGACGTGAGCTGCTGCGCGCTCATCGGATGGTCGGTGGCCGCGGGATCGCGCATCGCGACACGTGTGAGCGACGCCGTCGCGAGCTGCCGCTCGAGATCGTAGACCTGCTGCGCGTCGTTCTTTGCATCGGCTGCCGGCTCGCCGGCGAGCGTGAGCACCGTGGCGATGTGCGCGAGATACTTCGTGCGCACCGAGTCCGGACCGGCGCCGACTCGCGTGTAGTAGTCGCGATCCGGTAGGCCGAGCCCGCCCTGCGAGAGCCAGACGGTGTAGTGCGCCGCGTCGTGCGAATCAACGTCGGGGCCGAAGCGGAAGAGCACGTTGTGCCCCGTCGACTGCAGGCTCGTGATCTCGTCGAGCAACTCCCCGCGCGTCGTGACCGCCGCCGCCGCGCTCAACTCCGGCTCGAGCGGCGCGATCCCCGCGCGCTCGGCCGCGGCCGAGTCCATGCAGGTCGCGTAGAACGTCCCGAGCTTGCGCTGCGTGCTACCCTCGGGGAAGGACGCGCGCTTCGCCATCACCTCATCGAGCACCGAGTGCACGACGGCCTCGTTGCGCTCGGCCATGTCGCGCGAGACGCCCGAGCTCGAATACGCGGCGGGGATCGTGTCGTGCGCGAGCCACCCTCCGTTGGCAAAGCGATTGAAGTCGGTGCACGCCTTCACGGTCGTGTCCATGTAGGCGGGGTCGAGCACCTTGAGCGCGGGCAGCTGCGCCACCGCCGATTGTGGAGCTTTCGAAGGCGCATCCGACTTCGTGCATGCTGCGGCGACTACGGTGCCACTCGCCATCACGAACAGCGCGACCGAACGAAAAACTTTCATGGATCTCCGTCACTACGAATGAGTATGGTCCTGCGCGCCGCTGCTCGAATGCGAGGCGACCATCGCCTCGCTCGCTTCCCACAGCCGCTTCTGCGCGCTCACGTCGTACGACCGCTCCGACGAGCGCGCAGCCTTTCCCTTCACATAGTAGCCGCCGCTCACGCCCTCGACCGTCGGCGAGCTTGCGAGAAAGATCTGCGTCGCCGCGCCCTGCTCCGGCGTCAAGAGAAAAGGCGAGATCACCGCGTACAGCAGCCACGGAAGCTTCTTCAGCATGTCGGTGGCGACGGCGCCCGGGTGCAGGCAATTCGCCGTCACTCCCGATCCCGCGAGCCGCGACGCGAGCGCATAGGTGAAGAGCACGTTCGCCAGCTTCGACTTGCCGTACACGAGAAAGCCCCGGTAACCCTTCGTACTCTGCAGATCATCGAAGTCGATCGGGCCGTGCTTCTCAGCTACGGACGCCACGTTCACGACGCGGGATGGCGCACCCGCGCGGAGAAGCGGCAGCAGCTCGCGAGTGAAGAGAAAGGGCGCGAGATGATTCACCGCGAAGGTGAGCTCGAATCCGTCGACGCTCTTCAGCCGATTCTTGTTCGCTACCCCGGCATTATTCACGAGCACATGCACCTTCTCGTATCGCTTCGCGATCTCTGTCGCCGCGGCTCGCACTGCGTCGAGCGACGCGAAGTCCGCGAGCACGACGTCCACCGTCGCATTCGGTACCGCCTTCTCGATCTCATCGATCGTTCGCGCACTCTTCGCTGCGTCGCGCGCGACGATGATCACTGTCGCCCCCATCTTCGCGAGCGCGAGCGCCGTTTCCTTCCCGATGCCGGCAGTCGCGCCGGTCACCACGCAGATTTTCCCGGTCATCACACTGGAAGCCGCGCTCACGGGTGGCGCCTCGCGACGCGCGCCGGGTATGTTGCACGACGCCTCATAATAGTGAAGACCATGCGAGCAACCTCGCCTTCGAACCAACCCCGCACAACTACACCGCCGTGAGCCCTCTCACCCGTCCGCTCGCGCTCGCGCTTCTGCTCGGCACGCTGCTCCTCGCCGGCGGCGCTGCCATGCACCCGATCCTCCACGGCGACGGCTCCATGGAGCTCGGCATGATCGGCTCGATGGCGATCTGGCGCACGATGCATCTGTGCATGCTCGCCGGCACGGGGCTCATCATCCTGGGCATCTGGGTGCGGCTGGTCGATGCGCCGCCGCATGCGACGACGAAGTCCGTCGTCATCGCCGCGCTCACGATCATCACCGTCGGCATCGCGCTCGACTCGATGAACACTACCTTCATGGCCGGCCCGGCGTGGCGCATGGCGAGCGCGTTCACCGCAGGCGACACCGCGGTCACCCGACAGTTCGAGCTAATGCACCCCGTCGGCCTCATGGCCGCACGCTTCGGCAACTACCTCATCGCCCTCGGCGCACTGCTATTGGGCGCGGCCGAGTGGATGACGGTGGGGCGACCGAAGTGGCTGGCGGTGCTCGCGTGGATCGCGGCCGTGGGCGGCCTGGTCGGCGTGATCTTCTTCGACGAGTCCACTCCTGAGATGCTCGGCGCCGTATCGCTGCTGTGCGGATGGCAGGTGGGCGCGGCGATCGTTGCGCTCCGCACGCCGCGCGCGCTGACGTAGCTGGCGCCGACGGGGGCCGAGGAGGCCGTACCTCAACAGAAGGTCAACAAATTGATGAAACGAAAAAAACGGAATGAACGGACGTTTTCCGTTTGTGTCCGTCTCCAACTCAGTCGCGGTTCCCTACCCGCAACCGCTCAGCTAGTCCTTCAGAATCTCCTTCGCCGCATTGTACCCGCACGCGCCCATGACGCCGCCGCCCGGGTGCGTGGCCGCACCGCAGAGGTACAGATTCTTGATCGGCGTCCGGTACTGCGCCCATCCCGGTAGCGGCCGCATGAAGGCGAGGCTACTCAGCGACATCGTCCCCTGCATGATGTTTCCGCCGGTGAGTCCGAAGCGCGACTCGATGTCGCGCGGCGACAGCACCTGGCGGTTGATCACCGACTGCTTGAAGTTCGGCGCATACTGGTTGAGGATGTCGAAGCACCGGTCGGCGAACTTTTCCTTCGCTGCGTCGTACTGCTCCTGCGTCTCGGCGCCCTTCACGTTGTACGGGAAGTACTGGATGAACATCGACATGAGATGCTGCCCCTCGGGCGCCACCGTGTTGTCGATGACCGATGGGATCGTGCACTCGAGGATCGGGCTCTCGGCTGGCTTGCCGTACTTCGCGTCGTCGTACGCGCGCTCGATGTAATCCATGTCGGGCGAGATGTGGATCGTACCGCGATGCTGCGGGCCCGCCTGCGCGCCGGGAACCGCGGTGAAGTTCGGGAGCTCGCTGAGCGCGACGTTGATCTTGAGACTCGCGCTCGCATAGTCGAGCCCCTTCACGCCCGTGACGAAGTCGGCGGGGAGATCCTTCTCGTCGCAGAGCTTGAGGAAGGTGACGTTCGCATCGGCGCCCGACGCGACCTTCGCGGCGCGAATCTCGGTCCCATCCTTGAGCACGACGCCGATGGCGCGGCCATCCTTCACCAGCACCTTCGCCACCTCGGCGTTCGTGCGAATCTCTGCGCCCTTCGACTTCGCGGACGCGGCGATCGCGTTGCTGATCCCGCCCATGCCGCCGCGGACGTAGCCCCACACGCCGCGCACGCCGTTGCACTCACCCATCACGTGGTGGAAGAGCACGTACGCCGTGCCGGGCATCGATGGCGCCGCCATGGCGCCGATGACTGCGTCCGTCGCGAGCGTGACCTTGAGCTGCTCGGACTCGAACCAGCGGTCGAGAATCGGACGCGCGGCGCCGGTGAGGATCTCGATCGCGGTGGCGCCTTCGGGCCCCATCTTTTTGAACTTCCAGGCCATCTTGCCAAGGTGCACGAGGTCTGCCGGCCGCATGTTCCACGGGCTCGGCGGCGTCTGCATGAGCGTCGGCTCGATGAGATCGGCGCAGCGCTCGAGCATCGCTTCGTACTTGGGGAGCGCATCGGCGTCCTTCTTCGAGAACTTGGAGACTTCGCGGTGCGTCATCTCCTTGTCGGGGCCCATGAGGAGCGACTGGCCATCGAGGAACGGCGAGAACGACGACGGGCTTCGCGGGAGCAGCTCGAAGCCGAACTTGTGCAGCTCGAGCTCCTTGATGATCTCGGGGCGAAGGAGGCTGTTGACGTACGCGGCGGTGGAGACCTTGTAGCCGGGCCAGATCTCTTCGGTGACGCAGGCGCCGCCCACCATCTCGCGTCGTTCGAGGACGCAGACGCTCTTCCCGGCGCGGGCGAGGTAGGCAGCGCAGACGAGCGCGTTGTGACCACCACCGATGAAAACGACGTCGTAGCTCTTCGCCATGATTGTATACAATGAAAAAGGACAGAAAACCGGGACTTCCGGAAGGCGTGGGTAAGATCGGGGATCGCTCGAATTTCCGCCAGCCCTGCCGAACTCGTATCGGCAGCGACAGTCGTGCTCAATGCCGGGCCGGCCTTAAGTAGATCGTCCCCGCCTTCATCACGAACGATACGCTCGCGAACTTGCTCACGTCCGCGAGCCCGTCGCCCTCGACGGCGACGAGGTCTGCCGACTTCCCCGGCGCGATGGAGCCCAGGCGATCCTGCCAGCCGATAAGCGTCGCGGCGTTGATCGTCGCGGCCTGCAACACCTGCATCGGCGTCATGCCGCCGAACTTGATCATCAGCGGAAACTGCTGTGCGTTCTCGCCGTTGGGGTAAACGCTGGCATCGGTGCCGAACGCCATCTTCACGCCGGCGGCGACGGCTTTTCGCAAACCCTCGTGCTTGAGCGTGGACATGATCGAGTCCTTGTGCAGAATCTCCTGCGACCATCCGAGCTTCGGTCCCATCGTGCGGATGTACTCACCGTCGATGAGATCCGAGACGAGATACGTGCCGTGCTCCTTCATGAGGCGTATTCCCTCGTCGTCGATCATCGACCCGTGCTCGATCGATGCTACGCCCGCCCGCACGGCAGCCTTGATCCCATCTGCCCCATGCGCATGCGCGGCGACGCGCGCGCCATACTTCGCCGCTTCCGTCACCGCCGCGTGAATCTCCTCCTCACTGAACTCCTCGACGCCGGGCTTCGTCCCCGACGTCAGCACTGCGCCGGTCGCGATCACTTTGATGAGATCCGCGCCGCGATTGAGAATCTCGCGCACGCGCTGCCGCACCTCGCTGGCCGAGTTTGCGACGCCCAACCGCATGTCGGGTGGAAGCACGACGTCGGTCGCCTGCCCCGTGACCTCGCCGCCGCCGGTGCTAACGGTGATGTAGGCGCCCGCGACGGCCATGTGCGGTCCCATCACCAGCCCATCGTTGATGTAGTCGCGCAGCGCGATGTCGAGGAAAGCGCGATACGTGCCGACATCGCGCACCGTGGTGAACCCGGCGAGCAGCGTGCGCCGCGCGTGGACGACGCCGTCGAGCGTTTCCTGCGCGGCCGACCGTTCGAGCGGCACGAGATAGTTGGCCGACGTCTCGCCGCCGATCAAATGCGTGTGGCAGTCGATGAGGCCGGGAGCGACCGTGTACTTCGAGAGATCGATGACCGTCGCGCCCGCGGGAATGTGCCCGGGCGAGGGCTCCACCGACACGATCGTCGCACCGCGCACGATGATCACGCGATCGCGCAGCACCGTGCCGGCCTCGACATCGACGAGCCTCCCCGCGCGCACCGCCGTCACCACCGTGCTGTCGGGCGGCGCATACGGCGGCTTCATGAGGTCGAGCGCCTGCGCGCCGAGCACGCGCGCGACGAGCATCGCGGTCGCGCAGGCGACGATTCCCGCGCGCGGCATCGTGCGCGTCGTCACGGCGTCTTGTACACCGTGCCCGTCTTCATCACGAACGCGACGTTCTCATAGCGCGAGATGTCCGCCAGCCCGTCGCCCTCGACCGCGACGATGTCCGCCGACTTCCCCACCGCGATCGACCCCACTTTGTCCTGCCATCCGATGAGCGTCGCGGCGTTGATCGTCGCCGCTTGCAGCGCCTGCATCGGCGTCATCCCGTACTTCACCATGTATGGCAGCTGCCGAGCATTGAGTCCGTGCGGATACACTCCGGCGTCGGTGCCGAACGTCATCTTCACTCCCGCCGCCACCGCCTTCCGGAATCCCTCGCGCTGCGCATCCGTCGTTTCGAGGTTCTTCCGCAGAATCTCCGGCGACCATCCCTGCGCCCGCCCCTCGACATCCGTGTAGCTGCCGTTGTAGATGTCGGCGTCGAGATAGGTGCCGTGCTCCTTCATCAGCCGAATCGATTCGTCCGTCATGAGCGAGCCGTGCTCGATCGACGCGACTCCCGCCTTCACGGCCGCGTTGATCCCCTCCGCCCCGTGCGCATGCGCCGCGACGCGCGCGCCGTACTTCGCCGCCTCGGTGACCGCCGCGTGAATCTCCTCCTCGCTGAACTCCTGTACGCCGGGCTTCGTCCCCGCAGTCAGCACCGCGCCGGTCGCGATTACCTTGATGAGATCCGCGCCGCGATTGAGAATCTCGCGCACCCGCTGACGCACCTCGTCCGCACTGTTCGCGACGCCGAAGCGCATGTCCGCCGGGATGCCGACATCGGTCGCGAGCCCGGTCACCTCACCGCCGCCCGAGCTCACCGTGATGTACGCGCCGGCCACCGCCATGCGCGGACCCATCACGTAGCCATCGTTGATGTAGTCGCGCAACGCCACGTCGAGAAAAGCGCGATAGGTCCCGACGTCGCGCACCGTCGTGAAGCCGGCGAGCAGCGTGCGACGCGCGTTCTTCACTCCGTCGAGCTCCTCCTGCCCGGCAGAGCGCTCGAGTGGCGCCGATGCGTTCGCGGATTCATCGCCGCCGATGAGATGCGTGTGGCAGTCGATCAATCCCGGCGTCACCGTGTACTTCGAGAGGTCGATGATCTTCGCGCCCGCAGGCACGTGGCCGGGAGCGGGCTCGATCGACGCGACGGTGGATCCGCGCACGACGATTACCTGATCGCGCAGCACCGCTCCCTTCTCGACATCGACGAGGCGTCCTGCGCGAATGACCGTGACGACGCTGGCCGCCGGCGGAAGAAAGGGCGGCGCCATGAAGTCCGGAAGCGGCGGCGACGCTGTCTGCGCGAATGCGGTTGGAGCAGCGATGGCGATCGCCGCGATCGCAGACCAAAGAACTCTTTGCATACAATGCCCAAAGTGGGGGACGGGGAAGCGGGGGCCTATCCCATGATGACTCTTTCAGCGCGCTTCCGACAGGGCAACTCCCTCCCAACCCACTCGCCCTTTCGCCGTTCCCCCGTCCTCCTCATCTTGCGACACCACCATCACCCCGGATTCGCACATGGCGACCTTCGTCAAGACACGGGACATCCCGATCGCCGGCGCCCACACGCTGCCGCAGGAATTCTTCGTCTCCCCCGCGCTCTTCTCGCAGGAGCGCGACCGGATCTTCGCGCGCCGATGGGTCTGCATCGGCCGCGAATCGAAAATCGCGAACAACGGCGATTATTTTTTGCATACAATCGGAAACGACAGCATCATCGTCCTCCGCGACCAGTCCGGCGAGATCCGAGCGCACTACAACGCCTGCCGCCACCGCGGCGCCCGCATGTGCGCAGCCACTTCGGGAACGCTCTCCGAAACGATCCAGTGCCCCTACCACGCCTGGACCTACGCCCTCGACGGCCGACTCGTCGGCGCCCAGACCAGCGACTCCATTCCGGGTTTCGACAAGAAGAACTTCCACCTCGTCGGCGTCGCCATCGCCGCCTGGGAAGGATTTCTCTTCATCAACCAGGATCCCAACCCCGAGCCCTTCGAGGAAGCATTCGCATCCCTCCTCGGCCGCTTCGAACGCTTCAACCTCCCGGGGCTCACCGTGGCGCGCACCATCGAGTACGACGTCAAGGCGAACTGGAAGCTCGTATTCCAGAACTACTCCGAGTGCTACCACTGCTCCCCCGTGCACCCGCAGCTGACCAAGATCACCCCCTCCAATAGCGGCGAAAACGATCTCTTCGAGGGCCCCTTCCTCGGCGGCTACATGGTGATGAACGAACAGCATGAGAGCCTGACGATGAGCGGCGAGGCGTGCGGCGTCACCGTCGGCGAGCTCGACGAGGCGGACATGAAGCGGGTGTACTACTACTCGATCTTCCCGAACATGCTGCTCAGTCTCCATCCGGATTACGTGATGGCGCACTACATCACACCCGTCGCGCCGGATCGCTCGCTCATCACCTGCGAGTGGCTCTTCCATCCGGACAGCGTGCGCGACGACACGTGGGACGTCGAGGACGGCATCGCCTTCTGGGATCTCACCAACCGGCAGGACTGGCACGTCTGCGAGATCAGCCAGCAGGGAATCCAGTCACGCGGTTATCGCCCCGGCCCGTACTCGAGCCGCGAGAGTCTCTCCGTCATGTTCGACCGCGAAGTGCTCAACGCGCTCGGCCGCGACGGTGAAGGCGGCGGAGACCTCGACTGAGCTGAGTTGCTCGCTACTTGCGACCTCCGATTACGTAGAGACCAATCCCCAGCACGATCGTCGCCGCCGAGAGCCCCACGATCTTGATCACGGCGAGCGGCTTGTTCGGCTCGTTGTCCGCAGGAAGCATTGCGAGCCCGATCGCGATGGTGGTGGTCGTGAACCCGATGACGGCGAGCGCGATCGCGACGGGCGCGCCGCCAGGCACGCGAATGACCTCGGGGCCAGCGGGCTCGCGCTGCATCTTGATCAGCGCGCCGAACATGAACAGGTATGGAATGAAGAACGCGATGACCGCCATGCTGACGAGCACGTTGTACGCTCCTTCCACCGAAGTTCCCGCCTGCCCGCC
This sequence comes from Gemmatimonadaceae bacterium, assembly GCA_039935955.1. Taxonomy (GTDB): domain Bacteria; phylum Gemmatimonadota; class Gemmatimonadetes; order Gemmatimonadales; family Gemmatimonadaceae; genus FEN-1250. Next base: position 53,710 of record JBDTJH010000042.1, on the reverse strand, counting down.
GAACACGAAGACGGTGGCGATCGCCGCCTGCACGAGCAGCGCGACGTACGGCGATCCCCACTTCGGATGGATCTTCGCGAAGGCGGGCGGCAGCCGCTTGTCGATCCCGATCACGAACGGGAGCCGGCCGGCAGCCGCGAACCACGCTCCTCCCTGACCGATGCAGCCAACGGTGATGAGCAGCGCGACCCCCGCACCGATCCACGGGATGCCGAGCTTCGTGGCCACCAGGGTTATCGCGTGCATGATCCCCTGCATGGTCTGGATCTCGGTGGCCGGCATGGCAAGCAGCAGCGCGACCGTGGCCGCGATATAGAGAATCGTGACGAGCACGCCGGAGATCAGCAGCGCGCGTGGAATGTTGCGGCGCGCATTCTCGATCTCATCGCCGAGCATCGATGCGCTCTCGAGGCCACTCAGCGAGAAGGCGACCGTCGACCAGAAGATGATGTCCTTGAGATGCGTGCTCGGAATGAAGGATTGCGCGGTGAATGACGTGGCCGAGCCGTAGAGCGCCGCCGACGCGATGCCCATGCCGACGAGCACGATTCCCGGAACCCAGAGCCCGATCGCTCCGAGGTTATGCAGCCACTTCCCGATATTCAGGCCGACGACGTTCAACCCGCTCGCGATCGCGAGCGCGATCATGGAGAAGATGATGAAGTACGGCTGACTGTTCTGCAAATGGTCGAATCGATGGCCGAAGATGTAGAGCGCGTTCGCGGCCGCGAAGTAGAACAGGCTCGGGAAATACGGAAGATTCGAGCACCAGTACAGATATCCCGAGAGGTAACCGGGAAATTCCCCGAACGCGCGGCGCGTCCACGCGTACAGCCCGCCCTCGTCCGGATGCCGCGACGATAGCTCGAGCACCGTGAACATCAACGGTATGTAAAACGCGAGCGCTCCCATGATCCAGATGACGACCGAGCTCGGTCCCGCGGCCGCGGCCGACGAGATGAAGCGAATGCTGAATCCCGTGACGAGATAGAAGAGGACGAGATCGCGGAAGCCCATCGTGCGGCGGAGCGCCGTGGGCTTCCCATCCACCGTTCCCTCGTGCACGCCCGTCACTGCATGTAGTTCTTCGGGGGGTTCTTCATGCGGAGGATTGGCCTGTCGAGCGCGAAGGGCGCGAGGTCGATCGTCGACTTGCCGTCGAGCGCAAGCTCGGAGAGCAGCCGCCCGATCTGCGACGCGAACTTGAACGCGTGTCCCGCGCCGATCGCGACCACGACGTTGTGGTGTCCCGGCACCGTGTCGATCACGAAATCGCGGTCCGGCGTCAGCGTATAGAGGCAGGTCTTCGTGTAGATGATCGGGCCGAGCGCGCCAGGGATGTAGCGCGAGAGAAAGTCCTCGACGCCGCGGAGATTCTCCGGCTCGGGCTCGAAGTCGCGCGTGTCCGCCGTCGTCGGCTTACCCCCCGCATCCTGCGCGGCCTTCGGACCCGCTTCGCCGAACGTCGGGAATCCGTAGAAACACGGATCATCCATCCAGATCCATACCGGAAAGCGGTCCGGAGCGAAGTCCTCCGGATGCTTCGCCGCGAAGTACGTCACCTGTTCGCGCGTCACCTCGAGCGGGAGCTCCAGCCCGAGATATCCGAGCGCGCGATTGGACCACGGGCCGGCCGCGATCACAAGCTTCTTGCAGCGGAAATTCCCGTCCGCCGTCTCGACCGTGACTTCGTCGCCATGCGTGACGATGTTCGTGACCGGCATGTTGTCGATCAGCGTAGCGCCGTTCGCCCGCGCCATCTTCTGGTGCGCCGCGTTCGCGCGCGCGGCCATCGCGATGCCACTCTGCTCCTGGAACAACCCCTCAATGTCATCCGACAGCGTGAACTGCGGCCACCGCTTCATGATCTCGTCGGCGTCGAGATCCTCGTACTCCACGTTGCACGCGCTCATCGCGCTGCGGTATGCATCGAGCGGGATCTGCGTGTCGTGCTTCGCGAAGTCGAGGCCGCCCGTCTTCAGCACCACCTGGTCGCCGCTCTCGCGCTGCAGCGTGTCCCACGCATCGTACGCCAACTTCGCGAGCTCGACGTACGCCGTGTTGTGATACGAGAGCCGGATGATGCGCGAGTGATCCTGCGATTCGCCGCGCACGTGCCCGAGCTCGAACTGCTCGATCCCGAGCACCTCTGCGCCGGCCTTCCGCGACAGCCAGTACGCCGCTCCGCTTCCGAGACCGCCGAGTCCGAGGATGATATATTCGTAGTCACGCTTCACTTCGTGATGTCTCCAAGGCGCGCGCCGACGTAGCGCCGAATGTCGAGGCTGAAGCTCTCCATCGGCGCGTAGAAGCCCGACTCGAAAACGCGACTCCGCATCCCGCGCTGCACGCCTTCGCAGATCGCCCAGTCCTGCCGGTTCACGAGATCCCAGAAGTCGATGGCATCCGACGGATCGAAGCCGGGCTTCGCGATCTCGTTCGGATGAAAAAGAAAATCGCAGTCGATGGTGGTATGCTCGGCACTTCGCGGCCAGACGGTGAATGCCGCGACATGGTCGGCGGACAGACTGATCATGAAGTTCGGATAGATGAGCTCACCCTTGTGTCGCACACGCTCGTCGTCGTTGAGCCCCGGGAAGGGCTCGCGCACACTCGTGCCGCTGTGCGTGAACGTCCACGCGCCCTCCGCGTGCTCGATTCCGCGCTCCCAATCGAGCTCGGATCCGCCGCGCACCTTGAAGCCCGGCACCAGCTTGCACAGCTCCGGGTGCACACCGGCGCAGTGGTAGCACTCGTTGTAGTTCTCGAGCATTACCTTCCAGTTCGCATCGATCTCGTAGGTGATACGCTTTACGCGACGGAGATCGGCGAGCGGATAGTTCGCGAGTCGCGTCGCCGCCTCGCCAATCTGCGAGGCGAGCGAATAGCCGCGCGCAACTGCCTCGCGCGGCATGAGGTTCAGGAAGAAGAAGCCGCCCCACGTCTCGATGCCGATGGGGTAGAGCGAGAGCTCCTCCTTCCGAACACCGGCGCTCTCGTCGAGAAAGGGAGCCGTGCGAAGCGCGCCGTCGAGCGTGTACGTCCAAGCATGGTATGGGCACTTGATTCCGCTGCCGAACGATCCAGCAATCTCTGGCGCGCAGCCGGTGCTGTCGGTTCCCGTGAGCACGAGCTGGCAGCCCCGGTGACGACACACGTTATAGTAGGCGCGGAGCGCACCCTCGCGCGTGCGCACCACCAGCACGCTCTCGCCGGCGACGTCTACCACGAGATAGCTCCCCGGCGTCCCGATATCCTCCTCGCGCCCCGCGTAGAACCACTCTCGCATGAAGATGCGCTCCTTCTCGCGCGCGAAGAGCTCGGGCGAGAGATAGTGCTCGCGAGTGAACGTGCGCTCCATCCCGGCGGGCGCCCCAGTTTCCGGCTCTGTCATCGTTTCTCAGGAAAGTCAGGGACATCCCGGAGCGGAGCTCACTGCTCGGGGCAGGTAACATGCTGCCGAAACGGTGAGGTGGCAATTCTTCGGCGCCGAATCGCCACGCTCGCGCATCGGTTGCGAGCCGACGACTTGTGTACGCCCGACACGCGTTACACGCGAAGGCCTGCAACGGCGGTCGCTGCGAAAAGGCTGAGCGCTACTTCACCACCGGTTGCATGATCTCCATCGCCTTCCCCACTGCGCACGAGCCTCCAGAAGCCGGGACCGCCGCCGATGCGGATGCCAACCTTCGCGAGCTCCGCGCGGATCTTCGGCTTCCCGCGTTCGCCGTAGTCAGTGGCGCGATGCGGTATAACAGTCGTCGCATCGTCGTTGAGCAGTGAGCACCGCATATCGAGCGGCGCGAACACCCGCGCCGCTCGTGAAGTAGATGAGATGCTTGACTCGAATGTCCGCATGGAACGTCGCAATCTCGGGGAAGAGGCGCGCGACCGGAGTCTCGAGCGTCAGCTTGTGATCGAGGATGAGCGGCGCGATCGCCTGCTTCCAATGCCCGAAGCCCTGTTCTCCGCCTCCGCAGCGCCACAACTCAACAGCCTTGACGCCGCTTCCGCGAGATGCTATCCTGGAATCACAATCGAAGACGCCCGTGGTAATTTGCCGCCTATTGCAGCCACGTTAAATAAATGCTAAAACGCGAACCCCCGGGTGGCAGTCCCCCCGGGATTTTTTGCATCTGTACCTCTCGGTCTCGAGGCCATGACTTCACTCTCGTCCGCCGCAGTTCAGCTCCCGATTGCTTCGCGCATCGACGGCCTTCGCTCCGAAGGTGCCTTCGAAGTTCTCGCGAGCGCGCGTGCCCTGGAACGGAAAGGGCGCCACATCCTTCACCTCGAGATCGGCGAGCCGGATTTCCCCACGGCGCCGCACATCGTCGAGGCGGGCGTGCGCGCGTTGCAGAACGGCGAGACGAAGTACGGACCCGCGGGCGGAATCCTCGAGCTCCGTGTTGCCATCGCGAATCACCTTGCGACGCACGGCATCAACGCCGCGCCCGATGACATCGTCGTCACGCCCGGCTCGAAGCCGATTCTCCTCTACGCCGCACTCGCGCTCCTCGAGAACGGCGATGAGGCACTCATCCCCGACCCGTCGTACCCGATCTACGACTCGGCCGTCCGCTTCGCCGGTGCGCGCCCCATCACGTATCGACTCGATTCGTCGAACGGCTTCGCCCCCGACGTTGATGCCATCGAAGCTGCGATCACCTCGCGCACGCGCGTACTCTTCCTCAACGTGCCGCAGAACCCTACCGGCGGAGTAATCGACGCGGGCCGCCTCGCCGCGCTCGCGCAGCTCGCCGATGCCAACGACCTGATCATCATCGTCGACGAGATCTATCGTCCGTTCAACTACGGTGCGCCGCCGGCCCCATCGATTCTCACGCTCCCCGGCATGCGCGAGCGCTGCATCCTCGTCGATGGCTTCTCCAAAGCCTACGCGATGACCGGCTGGCGGCTTGGCTACGGACTCCTGCCGACACCGCTCGCGTCGCGCTTCGCGCTGCTCGCGCTCAACGACCACGCGTGCGTTCCCGCATTCGTGCAGCGCGCCGGCATCGCCGCACTCACCGGCACGCAGGAGCCGCTGCACACGATGATCAACGAGTTCGCCGCGCGCCGCGCGCTCGTCACCAGCCGCCTGGCGGCGATCCCCGGTGTGCGCATCACCGCGCCCGCCGGCGCGTTCTACGCGTTCCCCGACGTTTCCGACGCGACCAATGCCGCGGGCATCACCACCGCGCAGCTCGCGACGAAGCTCCTTCAGGAATTCGGAGTCGCGCTTCTCCCCGGCACCGCCTTCGGCGCCGCAGGTGAGGGACATCTCCGCCTCTCCTTCGCCACGGGGCGCGCCGATCTCGACAAGGCACTGACGCTCGTACACGAATGCTTCCGCTCACTCGCGAGCTGACGACATGTCCGTCGCCGCCGCCCCCGCAACGAAGTCGCTCCGTGATTTTTCGCTCGCGCTCTTTTGTCTTTCAGCATAGAGGTCGTATGGCAGTCACTCTCTTTCTTCCCACGGTTCTCGCCCGCCTCGCCGACAGCGGCACGCTCAAGAGCGACGGCGACACGGTCGGTGAGGTCGTCGCAAATATCGCCGGGCGCTATCCGAATCTCGCGCCGCGTCTCCGCGACGAGAATGGCGACCCATACGCCTTCGTCACCTTCTATCTGAACGACGAAGACATCCGCTTCTCCGGCAGCTTCAAGTCGCCCGTGAAGGACGGCGACGAGCTTACCATTGTGCCGGCCATCGCCGGAGGTTGATCCGATGACGTCCATCGCCACCTCGCCTGCCGAGCTTTCGAACGACGAGATCTTCCGCTATAGCCGCCACCTCATTCTTCCTGAGGTCGGGCTCGACGGGCAGAAGAAGCTCAAGCGCGCGCGTGTGCTCCTCGTCGGTGTGGGCGGGCTCGGCTCGCCCGCCGCGCTCTATCTCGCCGCCGCAGGCGTCGGCACGCTCGGTCTCGTCGATTTCGACGTCGTGGATGCGACGAATCTGCAGCGCCAGATCCTCCACGGCACCAAGTCGATCGGCAGACGCAAGCTCGACTCGGCGCGCGACCGCATCGAGGATCTCAATCCAAACGTGAAGGTCGAGGCGCACGAGACGCCGCTCACGTCGCGGAACGCGCTCGAGATCATCAGCACCTACGACATCGTCGTCGACGGCACCGACAACTTTCAGACGCGCTATCTCGTCAACGACGCGTGCGTCATCCTCGGCAAGCCGAACGTCTACGGCAGCATCTATCGCTTCGAGGGGCAGGCGTCCGTGTTCGCAACCGGCGACGCGCCGTGCTATCGCTGCCTCTTCCGCGAGCCTCCTCCTCCGGGGCTCGTGCCGAGCTGCGCCGAGGGCGGCGTGTTGGGCGTGCTGCCCGGCATCGTCGGCACGATCCAGACGACGGAGGCGCTCAAGCTCATCCTCGGCATCGGCGAGTCGCTCGCGGGGCGACTACTGCTGATCGACGCGCTGCGCATGCGATTCCGCACGCTCAACCTGCGAAAGGATCCGACGTGCCCCGCGTGCGGTACGCACGAGATCACGGAGCTCGTCGACTACGAGGAGTTCTGCGGTGTGCGCCAGGCTGCTGCGGACGATGCGGCGGTCCAGAGTGCGGTGCCGGAGATCGCGCCTGTGCAGCTCGCGGCACGCATCGCGCGCGGCGATGACTTCGATCTCATCGATGTGCGCGAGCCACACGAATGGGACATCGCGCGCATTCCCGGCGCGCGCCTCATCCCGCTCGCGACGCTCCCCAATGAGCTGTCCACCCTCGACAGCGCGCGGGACATCGTCGTGCACTGCAAGATGGGCGGGCGCAGCGCGAAGGCCGCGCAGCTGCTCCAGGCATCGGGGTTCCGGAAGGTGTGGAGTCTCGCCGGCGGCATCACGCGCTGGAGCGACGATGTCGATCCGTCCACGCCGAAGTACTGAGCAGCCATGCCTACGATCGAGATCCCCAAACGCGCGGTAGCGGCGGCGGCGAAGACGGTTCGCGCATTGCCTCAGCACTGCAAAGTGTGCGGCGCGGAGTTCGAGGCGGCGCCCGAGGCGATCTGCGGATCGTGTCTCGGTCCGCTCGAGCCGATGTACCCCGCTTCGCGCCGCTTCCCGAGCAAAACGGAGATCGCAGCGCGCGCGCCGTCGATGTGGCGGTATCGCGAGTGGCTGCCGTTCGAAGGTACGCCCACGCTCTCGCAGGACACCGGCTTCACTCCGCTGGTCGATGCGCCGCGTCTCGCCGATAAGCTCGGCGTTGGCAAGCTCTGGATCAAGAACGATGCGGTGTCGCATCCGTCGCTCTCGTTCAAGGATCGCGTCGTCGCCTCGGCGATCAACGCCGCGGTCGCGCTCGGCCTCGACACTGTGGGCTGTGCGTCGACCGGGAACCTCGCGAACGCCGTCGCCGCGCAGGCCGCGCGCGCCGGTCTCCCCGCGTGGATTTTCATTCCCGACAATCTCGAGCAGGCGAAGGTGCTCGGCACCGCCGTATACGGCCCGAATCTCGTTCGCGTGCGCGGGCACTACGACGATGTGAACCGTCTTTGCGCGCAGCTCGCCGACCGCTTCGGCTGGGGAATCGTAAACGTGAACCTTCGCGGCTACTATGGTGAAGGATCGAAGACGATGGGCTTCGAGATCGCCGAGCAGCTTGGTTGGCGGCTGCCGACTGCGGTCGTCGTGCCGATGGCAGGCGGCTCGCTGTTGACCAAGCTCCACAAGGCGTTCGGCGAGCTTCGCGACGCCGGTCTCGTGAGCGATGAGGCTCCGAGGCTGTACGGCGCGCAGGCCTCGGGGTGCTCGCCGATCACGACGCTCGTCGAGAGTGGCGGTGAGACGATCGTGCCGCAGATTCCGAACACCATCGCGAAGTCGATCGCGATCGGCAATCCGGCCGACGGCGTGTTTGCGGCGCGCGCGATGCGCGGGACGGGTGGCTGGTCGGCGGCGGTGAGCGACGAAACGATCGTCGCTGCGATCCGACTGTTGGCGGAGACCACGGGCATCTTCACGGAGACCGCGGGCGGCGCGACACTCGCAGGCGCGCTCGCTCTCGCCGAGCAAGGACGCTTCACCCGGGAGGATGAGGTCGTGCTCTGCATTACGGGCAACGGGCTCAAGACGCTCGATGCGATCAGCGGATCGATCGCGGATTCGCCGATCATCGCGCCGCGCGTGCGCGAGGTCGCCGCGCTGGTGGAGGCCGCCGCGGGATAGCCTGCGATGGCCGGCGCAACGCATCTTTGTCTGATGCCGAGCGCCATTGTCGCAACGAATCTGACGAAGACGTACGATGTGAAGGTTCGCGACCCCGGGCTCAAGGGCGCGCTCGTTGCTCTCGTGCGTCCACGCTATCGGCCGGTGCGCGCCGTGGACGATGTCTCGTTCTCGATCGAACGCGGCGACGCCGTCGCCTTCCTGGGTCCCAACGGCGCGGGAAAGACGACGACGCTCAAGATGCTCACGGGGCTGCTCTACCCGAGCGCGGGGCGCGCCGAGGTGGCGGGGTGCAATCCGTGGACGGGCGGAAATTCGTTTCGGCGGCGCATCGCGTTCGTGCTCGGGAACAAGCAGCAGCTGCTCTGGGATCTTCCTCCGGAAGAGAGCTTTCGGCTGAATCGCGCGATTTACGGTGTGTCGCTCGCGGACTATACGAGGCGGCGTGCGGAGCTCGTCGAGCTGCTCGTGCTCGGAGAGCTCATCGACAAGCCCGCAAGGCAACTTTCGCTCGGCGAGCGCATGAAGTGCGAGCTCGCGGCCGCGTTGCTGCATCAACCCGAGGTGCTCTTTCTCGATGAGCCCACACTCGGCCTCGACCTCGAGGCGCAGCAGACCATCCGCACCTTCCTCGGCGAGTATCGGCGAAGGCACGACGCGACGATTCTGCTGACGTCGCACTACATGGCGGATGTCACGGCGCTGGCGTCGCGTGTGCTGATCATCAATCGCGGCCGCCTACTATATGATGGTGAGCTGTTGGAGCTCGTCGCGCGCATTGCGCCGATCAAGCGCATCGAGCTCGTGCTGTCGGAGCCGGTGCCGCGCAAGAAACTCGAGGCGTATGGAACGGTAGCACAGTACGCCCCGCCGCGGGCGACGCTCGAGGTTCCGCGCGAGACGGCAACGGCGGCGAGCTCGCGGCTGCTCACCGATCTCGCAGTCGCGGATCTCTCGATTCAGGATCCGCCGATCGAGGAGGTCATCCGCATCGCCTTCGGCGAGACGGCGCAGGATGCGAGCGCAAGTGACGAAGCGCCGCGCGTAGATACTCGGCGCGCACCGCCATGAGCTCGGCGGCGGCGCGAAGCCGTGTCGCAATCCTCCGCGATCAGTACGCCGAGCTCCTGCGGTCCGCGTTCCTCGTCGACCTGCAGTATCGCGCGTCGATTGCAATCTGGCTCTTCTGGGGGATCACCGAGCCGATCATTTCGTTCGCGATCTGGTGGTCGATCGCCGCTAGCGGAGCCGTCGATGGCTACACGCGCGATGGCTTCGCGCGCTACTTCTTCGGCGTCGCGCTGGTGAACCAGGCGACGCTGTCGTGGGACGCCTGGAACATCGATCGCTGGATCCGCGAGGGCGAGATGAACCATCGGCTCACGCGCCCGATCGCGCCGATTCACGAAGCGATCGCGGACAACATCGCGTACAAGGGTCCGACGGCGGCGATCATTCTCGCCGTGTGGATCGTGACTTCGATCTTCTGGCCCGCGGTGCGGATTCCGTTCGAGCCCGGGCGCTGGGCACTCGGGATCGTCGCGATAGGGCTGGCAGCAGCGATCCGCTTCTTCAACGGATACGCGACCGGGCTGCTCGCGTTTTGGACGACGCGCGCGACGGCGCTCGTCGATCTGCAGTTCGGAATTGCGCTCTTCCTGTCCGGCCGGATCGCGCCGCTCTCGTTGCTTCCTCCGCGCGTCGTGCACGTCGCGCAGTATCTCTGGTTTCCTTATGTGCTCGCGTTTCCGGTAGAGATCATCACCGGCGCGGTGACGACGTGGCAGCAGTACGCGCGCGGATTCGCCGGGCAGCTCGTGTGGCTCGCGATCTGGCTGCTCCTATATGCTCTCGTGTGGAAGCGCGGCCGCCGGCACTACGGCGCGGTGGGCGGATGAAGCGCATCAGGCATGCGATGATGGTGCTGCTCGCATTCTGGAAGCTCAACTGGATGGAGGAGCTTCAGTATCGCGGTAATTTTTTCGCGAGCGTGCTCAGCACCGTATTCTGGCTGGTGATGGCCATGCTCACCGTCGCGCTGTACTTCGGACACACGACGCAGCTCGGTGGATGGGGATACTGGGATGTCGTCGTGCTGCTCGGCGTGTTCAATGCGCTGACGGGCGTGGTCGAGACCGTGTTGCGCCCGGGGATCGGCCATCTTCCCGCGGATGTGCGAAGCGGCGCGCTCGATCTGGTGCTCGTGCGCCCCGTCGACGCGCAGTTCTACGTCTCGTTCCGCAGGCTCGATGTCTGGAGGCTCGCGGATGTCGTGCTCGGGCTCGGACTCTCGGCGTACGCGCTGGCGCAGACGGGGCGGAGCGTCGGCGCGTGGCAGATCGTCTCATTCATTGTGACCTTCGCCGTCGCGATCGCGGTGGTGTATGCGATCTGGGTCACGCTGATGAGTTTCGCCTTCTGGTTCGTCGCCGTCGAGAACATGGCGACGCTCTTCGACTCCGTGATCGACGCGGCGCGCTATCCGGTGAGCGCGTATCCGGGCGCGCTGCGATTCCTGTTCGTGTATCTCATTCCTATCGCGTGGACGACGACGATTCCGGCGTCCGCGCTCACCGGGCGGCTCAACCCATCGCTCGCGATGTGGTCAGTGGCGGTGGGCATTGCAGCGCTTGGCGCGAGCCGCCTCCTCTGGCGAGTCGCGCTCAAGCGCTATACGAGTGCCGGTGGATGAGAAGCGATCACTCGTGCGGCGGGCGCCCCATGCTGGGCATGCTCATCTTCGTGTAGCCCGCTGGCGGAACGAACATCGCGTCCGGCACCGACGTCGCCTGCACCTTCACCGCGACGAGTGAGAGCTTGCCGTTCGCGATGACCTTCATGACTCCGGCGCCGTTCTTCAGTGCGTCACCGAATGCCTGACCGCCCGCACTGAAGAAATGCCCGGCCATTCCGCCGGAGAGTCGGTTGATCATGAACCCCACGCCTTTCGCGAGGCATGCGTCTCCCTCTTCGGGCTTCCCGTCCTCGTCCGTTCCCTTATAGTGCCAATCCTCGCAGGGGACTCCTGCGATGTTCTCCACCTTGCCTGTTTTCGTCGCGACGCCGCGATGCTTCGACATCTCGTCGGCCGCCACCTTCGATCCGAGCTCGGGAGGAAGGTTCATGTACATCTTCCGATCCGGCACGAGGATCAGGCGCGTGTTGCCATCCATGATCATCGCTCCGCCCTCCTTGCCAAGTCCTTCGAAGCGAATCTTCGAACCCTTCGTGATCTGCGTCATCGTGTCTGGCTTGGAACCGTCCTCGTACGAAACGAACTGGATGATGCCGTCGAAGCCCTGCGCCGGAAGGCGAGTCGAAGACGCCCCAACAACGAACGCGACCGCGAAGACGAGCTTGATTCGATGCATTTGAGGGCCCTCGAGTGAGTTCGCTCGCCTGGAGTGGGGGAACTGTGATCGCAACAATGTGCACGTACACGTCCGGATGAGTCAACGGGGAGGGCAAACACGGTGCGCGGCCTCTAACTTCACTCGATGATCTTGAATCACTCGCGCGTGCACATTACGCGACGTCGCGCCGCCACTGCACTCGGCGTACTCGCAAGCGTCCTGGCATCTCTCGCCTGCGAGCGAACGGTTTCCTCGGTTCCGCGGGAGACTTCGCCCACGGTCCTGGATGCGGCTTCGAGCTCCGTGCAGCGCGACCCACAGCCGGATAGCGCGCTGCGATTTCCATTCGTCCCTGATCCCGCACGTACACCAGGTGCCGTGCTAGACGTATCAGCAGCGGACATCTGCGTCTCGGGATACTCCAAGCGCGTGCGCAACGTTCCCAGCGACGTGAAGCGCCAGGCCTACGCACTCTACGGCATTCGCAATCACGAGCCGGGCGAGTACGAAGTCGACCATCTCATCAGCCTCTCGCTCGGTGGATCCAACTCCATTCGGAATCTCTGGCCTGAGTCCTTTCGCACCAGTCCGTGGAATGCCTACGTGAAGGACGCGCTCGAGAACGAGCTTCACCGCCGCGTGTGCGCAGGAACGATCGATCTCGCCAAAGCGCAGTTCGTGATATCGCAGAACTGGGTCGCCGGCTATCGTACGTACGTGCAAGGATCTCCGCCTTCTACAATTCCACGCAACAAACAACGAAGCCACCGCGCGCGATCGCAGCCGCAGTTCCAGGGTCCGGTGCCATGACCACTTCGCGGATGTCGCGGAATCAGAAATTGACGCCCGTCATCAAGGGGCGCACGATCATGCAGCTGAAGTGGGATGGGCCGGCCGTCCAGCTCTGCTTCGACGACGGCTCCGTCCTCCGAATCCACACGACCCCGGGGCCGCCAGGATCCACGCAGCCTGCCGCGCTCGGGAAAGTGCAGGCTGTACGACAATCCCTCGATACCATCGCCTTCGATCTCGAGGGGCCGTCTTCGCTTCAGTTCAACCTTGCAGAGCCCACTGCGTGCGTGATGCTCCGCAACGCCAAAGGCGTGCTCGAATACGCCGATTGAGCCTTGACGCTAGTTGTCGTCACTGTCCTGCCCGCGCGGGCCGAACGACCGTGAGATCTTGAAAACGAGGATGCGCGCATTCAGCGGCGTGAGGAAACGCTCGAGCTGCCCGGTGCCTGCGTTCGCGTTGAACGTTCCAAAAACCGGATCGTGGTTGTTCAGCACATTCGTCATCACGCCCGAGAAATCCCAATTCCGAAGGGTGTAGCCGGCACGCGCACCCAGAACAAGATACGGATCGAGCTGACTCTGCTCATTCCCCTCATCACCTCGCAGGTACTGCGAGCCGATCCACCGCGCATCGAGCCCCACGCGAAAGCCCTTCGGCAGCCGCGCTGAGAAGCCACCTTTCACCTGATTTGCGGGGACGAGCGGCATCCGATCGCCCGGCGTCACGTTGTTCGGGCCGAACAGCGGGCTGTCGACGAAGGCGGAGCCGGAGCGCGTGCTGAAGATTTGCGCATTGCTCTCGAACGTCGCTCGCGTGTACGCATAGTTCGCGTACCACGACACTCTGTCCTGCCAGAGAGAGCTCGTGAGCGACAGCTCGACGCCTTCCCGCCGGGTCCTGTCGAGATTAGTGAAGTACCCCGACACGAGCGATCCCGGTGACTCGACGAAGAAGATTTCGTCGCGAACGTCGGTGCGATATACCGACGCATCGAATAGATAGTTGCGGTACAGCCACTTGCCGCCCAACTCGTACGTCGTCGCTCGCACCGGCTTGAGCGGCGGATCGTCTCCGAGCGCGAACGGAAGCGGGCACGACGCCGTCGGATCCGCGCACGCGAGCTCGACGATCGCGGGAGCGCGGAAACTCCCACCCACCGACCCGTAGAGCGATGCACCTCCGCCAACATCGACGCTGACACCGCCGCGCGGACTGAAATGATGGAACGTGTTCGTGGTATTGTCCGCGCTGTCCAGCTGGTTCTGGAACGGTACGCGTATGTAGTCGTAACGCAGTCCAGCGGACAGCGTCAGGCGACTGAAGGTGTAGTCCGCGAGTCCATAGCCCGCGAGATCCCGGCTCGGGCTCTTCACATCGGTCGTCAGCCCGAGCTGCGGCGCATTGCCGCCATCGCCATGCTCGGCGTCGCTCGGTGAGTTGATGATCTGCTCGTGAACCCAGTTCGCCGAACCATCCACGCCGAAGCGCAGCGAGAGCGAGTTCTTGCCCATGATGAGCTGTCGGCGCCAATCCGCCGTGCCGCCGATTGTGTACGTCTTCGTCAGCGCATCCACGTTCGGATCGGGCGCCTGATTCACGTTGAAGCGATCGGCATCGAAGCGCTTTCCAAACAGCGTGAGCGTCCCTCGTCCGCCGCCCAGCGGAACGTAGCCGGTCAGGTTCAGCTGTTGCATGTTCAGATCTTCGACATCGCCTGGTGTGAAGTTGCCCTGCGGATTGCCGTAGAGACTTTCCGGAATCGATCCGGCTTCCCCCACGCGCGACTTCGCCGCGATGGCCTGGAGTCCAAAGCCACGCTCCGCGCCGAAGTGTCCGACGTTCAGGAAGCCGTTGTAGTTCTTGCCGAAGGTGTCGACGCGCCATCCATCTTCGCGTTCGAAGCCGCCGCCGACGTAGTAGTCCCATCCCTTGGTGTTCTTCCCCTCCACCGTTCCCTCGACCTCGACCTGACCGAACGATCCCCCGCTCAACTCCAGCGAACCATGCGTCGGTCCTTCGCCACGATCCGTCACGAGATTGATTGCGCCGCCGAGTGAGTTCGGTCCGAGCAGCGACGCGGTGCCGCTCAAAAGCTCGACGCGCCGGATGTGATCCATCGGAAGCAAATCGAAGTCGACTTCCTGCGCGTCTGCCTCATTCTGTCGCACACCATCGAGAAAGACGGTGATCCCCGGTGGAAGGCCGACCGTCGGCCCCGTGTTAAAGCCGCGGTAGTCGACATTGATCTTGTACTGCGACCCGAGATCGTCGTAGATCGAGACGCCTGCGATCGTGCCCAGCACGTCGGGGAGAATTCGCGGCTCCCACTGGTCGACTGCCGCGCCGGACAGCGTCGTGATACGCGCCGGGATGCCTGAGCCGATCGTCGGGCCCGCGACCGGCGCGATCGACGCCTGCACTTCCACCGGCGAGAGTCGGTAGATGCTGTCGCGCGTCACGGCGCCCGCGCGGAGCACACTGTCACGTCGGGCAATGGAGTCGCGGCGTGCGACGCTGTCGACCTGTTGCGCAGCGGCCGCGCGCGGCACGAGCGAGACGATACCGACCATTCCCAATGCGATGACGGTCCGAGTTGTGAACGAAAAAGTCACGGGCGTGGTAGTCCGATTGTAGGGGGAACGGAAATCAGTGAGCCGGCAGTGCTGTGGGCGCGCTGTGTGGAACCGTGGAGACGTAGCGCACGATGTCGCCGTGGGTGAAGGTGCCGCTGTGATCGACGTCCTCGTATACGATCACGACGGTGACTTTCTCGCCGACGCTGCTCAGTGTCAGTAGCCCGTCGTCATCGCGGTCGCCGCCATCGTGATCGCTGCAGCATGCGTCGCGCAGCAACGCGGTCGCCGGATGCGCCTGCGCATCGCGCGCAAGATTCCCGGCGACCACGTACAGCCACGAATCCGGCGTGCGCGGCAGCTTGTCGACCAGGCGGACGAACGCCTCCTGCGCGAGATCCTCAGCCAGATCCCGATCGCCGAGTCGTCCGTGCAGAGACCAGACGAGACTCGGGTAGTGGCGTTCGAAGAGCTTGCGAATGTTCAAGCGATCTCGTTTGGCTCGGACGAGGGTGATCGATGCAGCCGCGCTACATCTAGTAGGACGTCAGCCGCCAATAAAATGAGACAGGAGGGGCGAACGTTGGCTCGAAGTACGGCAGTGGGGCACGCTGACCTATCAGGAAACACCGTTGACGCCGGCAAACTGCCGGGAAACTTTAGCGGACTCAACCTGTAGGGGCTTAGGCGCCTGTCGGCTCCGGGAAGTAGCTTCCGGGCGTGAAGAATGCGATGAAACGCTCCGCTTAGCACACTTTCGGCGGTTCACCGCCGTCAATTCCACCAGAGAAGCCCATGCCGCGTCTACCAACGCGACTCCGAGTTCTTGCGTTGATCCCGTTTGCACTGGCATGTCATGGCGCCGCCGACCAGGGCACGGCCGCGAACACCTCCGCGGATACGGGGAGCGCCGCCAGCCTGCTCGCGATGCCCGAGCCCGTGAGCAAGCCCGACACTCAGGTCGCGGCCACCGTCTTCGCTGTCACCGCGGATGTGAAAGCGCTTCGTGCCGCGACCCCGGCCGCCGCACTCGGCAAGCTTCCCGCGCACGAGCAGCTCGTGAACGGGATGCTCACGAACTTCGAGACGAGGATCCGCGCGATGCACGTGCAGGCCGATCCGGCGTGGACATCCGTGATCGATTCCGTGCGCACCGATCTCGCGCGGCTGCCAGCGATGAAGAGCGATTCGCTCGCGGCGTTTCTCCCCAGACATCTGAACCGCGTGATGCGGATCGTCGCGTGCATCCAGATGGTCAGAGGCTAGCGATTTAGCCGGACGTCACCGCACCGAGTGCGTCTCGCTCGCCACGCGGAGCATCGCTGCGAGACTCAGCTCGACGTCGCGATCGGTGGTCGCCCACGAGCACACGCTGATGCGCATCGCGGTGCGACCGTGCCATACCGTGCCGCCACACCAGCAGGTGCCATCGCCCTGAATACCGGCGATCACGCGACGCGTCGTCTCATCGTCACCGAAGCTCACGAGCACCTGATTGAGCACGACGTCGGCGAGAATCTCGTAGCCGGCATCGCGCAGCCCGTCGGCGAAGCGCGACGCCTGGCGGCAGTTGCGCTCGATGAGCTCCGCGATCCCCGAGCGTCCGAGCGACGACATCGCCGCCCACACATCGACGCCGCGCGCGCGGCGCGACAGCTCCGGCGTATACTCGCACGGCTCGCGCTCCGCGCCCTGCACGAGATATGCGGCGCTCACCGCGGTCGCACCGCGCAGCGCATCTCTGCTCCGACAGATGGCGACGCCGCTATCGTACGGTACATTCAGCCACTTGTGCGCATCGAGCGCCCACGAGTCCGCCTGCTCGACGCCCGCTATCAGAGCGGCGCGCGATGGAGTCGCCGCAGCCCAGAGTCCAAACGCGCCATCGACGTGCACCCACGCGCCCGCCGCGCGCGCGCGTGGGATCAGGTCAGCCATCGGATCGAACGCGCCGGTGTTCACATTGCCAGCCTGCAGACAGAGAATCGTGCGGTCATCCAGTGGTGGCAGAAGCTCGGCACGCATACGCCCCTGTTCGTCTGTGGGAACGCGCGTGACGCGGGCGCGGCCGAGTCCGAGCATGGCGAGCGACTTGAGAAGCGTGACGTGGACTTCGTTGCCGACGATGACGTTGAGCGGCGGCGCGCCGAACAGCCCCTGCTCTTCCGCGTTCCATCCAGCGCGCTCCAACAAGGCGTGACGCGCGGCGGCGAGGCAGGTGAAGTTCGACATCGTCGCACCGGTGACGAAGCCGGCGGCCGATTCGGCGGGCAGATGCAGCGCGTCTAGCAGCCAGCGGAGCGCGATCGTCTCGAGCGCCGCGGTGGTCGGAGAGATGACGACGAGCCCCGCGTTCTGATCCCATGCGCTGGCGAGCATGTTGGCGGCGAGCGCGGCGGGGAGCGTCGCGCCGATCACGAAGCCGAAGTACCTGCCGCCAGCGCTGGTTGACGTGCCGGGCGACCCGACCTCGTCGAGCTCGCGGAGCACGGCGACCGGGTCCATCGGCTGCTCGGAAAGCGCGCGATCGAAGGCCGCGAGCGCGGCGATCGCATCGGCTGTGGGCGCGACGGCTCGTGCGTCGATGCCCTCGAGATAGGCGGCGGCGCGATCGGCCGCGTCGCGGAGAAGGGTGCGTGTGGTCATGAACAAAAAACTACCGAAAGCGCCCTCGGCGCGGTATGTGCTTCGTCCATGGGTTGTTGAGAACTGGCGCGGTCGGAAATGCGCGGACATTTTTCGGATCTGCCGCGAAGTCGTGTGCGGCATGTGACGAGTGCTTCGGGGGAGACGTGGTTAGGAAATTGTCGCTGCAGTGGTGGCTGCTGATGGGGCACGTGGCGTTGATCCTCTTCGCGACGATCGCGTTGACGACGTTCCTCGCGGGCGCACCGCAAGCATGGATGCAAACCGGATTCAACGCGGTGGTCGCGTACTGGGGGTGGAAGCTGTCGGGGCCTACGTACGTCGTCCTCGGAGCACTCGCGGTGCTCGTCGATGCGACGTCCCGGCTAGGGCGGAAAAAGGCGTTCCTCTTGTTCGCCGCCGGTGTGCTTATTTCGCTCGCGTCGGAACTGATCGGAACGAGCACCGGATATCCCTTCGGTTCGTATTCGTACACCATGATGCTGGGATATCGGATTGCGGGGCTCGTCCCCTTCCCGATTCCGCTGTCGTGGTTCTACATGATCTACTGCTCGCTCGCGATCAGCGGCCGGATTTTGCCCGCGGGCGACAGCGAGTGGTCCAAGCTCATCTGGGCAGGAACGGGCGGGCTCGTGCTCGCGGCGTGGGATGTCTCGATGGATCCGGCGATGTCGTTCGCGACCGCGCACTGGATCTGGCACACGAGCGGCGCGTTCTACGGAATGCCGTGGTCGAACTGGTTCGGCTGGTGGCTGACGGGGACGATCATCTCGCGCGTCTACCTCGCGATCGTGCCGCCCTCGATGTTCACGTCGCGCGTCTCGCCGTCGCCCTTTACGCTCGTGCTGTATGCGATCAACGGCGTGATGCCGATCGCCATCTGCGCCCGCCACGGGCTGACGTGGGCCGCCTTACTCGGCGCCGCCGCGATGGGGCTGCCCCTCGCGCTCGCCATCGGACCGCGCGCGAAGATGCGTGTGGCCGGCGGGATGCCCGGCTTCTCCGCGAAGGAGCCGGCCAGCGGGTGAAAATCGTCGTGATCGGCAGCGGATTCGGCGGGCTTGCGGCCGCTATCCGCTTGTGCGCGCAGGGCCACGACGTCACCGTGTTGGAAAAGCTCGACAAGCCGGGCGGCCGCGCGTACGTGTTCGAGCAGGATGGCTTCACCTTCGATGCAGGCCCGACGATCATCACGGCTCCGTGGCTGATTCACGAGCTGTTCGAGCTCGCGGGCAAGCGCACGGAGGACTACGTCTCCCTCGTGCGCGTCGATCCGTTCTACAACGTGCGCTTTCAGGATGGCTCGGTCTTTCGCTACAACGGAGACCGCGCCGCGATCCTCGAGCAGATTCGCGCGTGGAGTCCGCGCGATGTGGAAGGCTACGAGCGATTCGCGAAGCAGGCGGACAAGATCTTCGAGACCGGCATGGCGCTCATCGCCACGCCCTTTCTGACGCTCGGCGACATGGCGCGCATTCTTCCCGATCTCATCCGCCTTCGCTCCGACCGATCAGTGGCGCGCTTCGTCGAGGGATACATCCACGACGACCGGCTTCGACAGCTGTTCAGCTTCCATCCCCTGCTCATCGGCGGCAATCCGTTTCACACGACGAACATCTACGCGCTAATCCATACGCTCGAGCAGCGGTGGGGCGTGTGGTTCGCGATGGGCGGGATGGGGAAGTTGGTGCGCGCGCTCACGACGCTGATCGGTGAGCTCGGTGGCCGCGTGCGCTGCGAAACGGAAGTTGAGGAGATCGAGATCGATGCGGCCACTGGGCGCGCACAAGGCGTTCGTCTCGGAACAGGCGAGCGCATCGCGGCGGATGTGGTCGTCAGCAACGCGGATGTCGCCTTCACATACTCGAAGCTCATTTCTCCGCAGCATCGGCCGACGTTCAGCGATGCGAAGCTCGCGCGCATGCGCTATTCGATGTCGCTCTTCGTTCTCTACTTCGGAACCGACCGTACGTATCCGGACACAGCGCACCACGAGATCATCATGGGCCCGCGCTATCGCGAGCTGCTCGAGGATATTTTCACGCGCAAGGTGCTCGCGAGTGACTTCTCACTGTACTTGCACCGCCCAACCGCCACGGATCCATCGCTCGCGCCGCCAGGCGGCGACGCGTTCTACGTGTTGTCGCCGGTGCCGCATCTCGGAGGCGATACCGACTGGAGTATGGCCGCCAGGCCTTATCGCGACGCGATCGTGCAGTACCTCGAGGCGCATCATCTCCCCGATCTGTCGAAGCACATCGTGACGGAGCGCATCGTGGACCCGCGCTATTTTCGCGACACGCTCAACAGCTATCTCGGCAGTGCCTTCTCCGTAGAGCCGGTGCTCACGCAGTCGGCTTGGATGCGCCCACACAATCGAAGCGAAGACATTTCCAATCTCTACTTCGCTGGGGCGGGCACGCATCCGGGCGCCGGCATCCCCGGAGTGATCTCCTCTGGCAAGATCGTTGCAAACCTCATTGGACGAGCAGCATCGCAATCTCACGCCGACGAGGGTTGATCCGTGATGCAGGTGCAGACATCCGTTGGACAAAAACATCGACAGTCCAGCTCCGATGAAGTGCACTGCGCCGCCATCACGCGCAAGTATGCGCGCACCTTCGCGTTCGCGAGTCGCTTTCTCCCACGCGTGCAACGCAGAGGCGCGTTCGCGATCTACGCGTTCTGCCGCATCGCCGACGATCTCGTGGATGAGCCGAGCGTGGGCCGTGTCGCGATCGACGATTTGATGTCGGCGCATCGCGATGCATTCCTGAATGCGGTGAGCGGCGCACCGGATGATCCTGTGTTTCGCGAGCTCGCGTGGGCGATCGAGCGATTCAGAATTCCGCACGCGCCGTTCATCGCGCTGCTCGATGCCGTGTCCACCGATCTCGCGCCACGACCGATGCAGAACTGGGACGATCTACTCGGCTACTGCGACGGTGTCGCGAGCACGGTGGGCGAAATGTGCGCACACGTCTTTGGGCTCCCCGAGCAGCCGATGGCTCGCCGGTGCGCGCTCCGCCACGCGCGCACCCTCGGCGTCGCGATGCAGCTGACCAACATCCTGCGAGACGTGGGCGAAGATGCGGAGCGCGGCCGATGCTATCTACCGGCCGAGGATTTGGCGCGATTCGGAGTGACGCGCGAGGAGGTGCTGGATCGGAGCATTGCGGCGGACGACCCGCGATGGGAACGGCTTATGATGTCGATGGTGCGGCGTGCGCGGTCGCTCTATGCCTCCGCCGAGCCTGGGTTGGCGCTCCTGCCGCGCGAGACGCGTGTCTGCGCAACGATCTGCGCGCGGGGGTACGCTGGGATTCTCGACGCCTTGGAGGGAATCGATCACGATGCGCTGAAGCGGCGGGCGCGCGTCGGGGCGCGCGCCAAGGCCTGGATCGCCTTCTCGGCGTTGCGAGCTCATGTGGTATCCGCTGCTTGAGTATCTCCGAGGACCGCATATGAATTGGCGGCCAGCAAAGGCTCACTATAGCGTCATTATAGCGGCAATGCATCCTTGCATTGCTGCAGCGAGTTCATTTTACTCGTAGAAGGTGAGACCGTTGTGCGAAAGGCGCTGGCGCGAATGATCCGGCGCAGCGGATACGTCGTGCTCGAGACAGAAGAAGGCTCGTCGCATCGAGCCTTCCTCACTGTATCGGACTCAGTCTTTCGAGATCACGATCGACGTTTGATCGCTCGAGCTGTTCTTCGGCCAGGTCACCAGCACGTCACTCTTCGAGTCGGCGAAATAGTAGAGCGCGCGCTTACTCGCCGCCGACACGCGGCGAGAACCCGTATCCTCGGTGCCGTGCGCCCGGTAAAAGGAGTCGACCTTCTCGAAGGCGTCCGCGGTGACGTACGTCGCCGACGTCTCGAGCCCGGTGCTCTTCTCGACCATCGACTGCGGCGTGTCGCGCCTTGCGCCCGGGTAGATGGGCGGAGCAGGCGCCAGCGCGAGCAGCGATGCGGCGGCGAGAGCGAGCCGAAGCGTCGTGAGCGGAATGGTCATTTCTGACTCCGGGAGCTTACGCCGAGGGATGGAATCGAGCGAAGTTTCGCGCAGGATACATCCCGGCGCGAATGGGGTATCATCGAGTGCAGCAACCGCACGTATCTCAAACTATAGCTAGCGACACCATGGCATTCTCGAATCCAGCATTTACCGACAAGGCAATCGCCCGCGCCCGCGCCGAAGGTGGCACCGGAGTAATGACGATCGCCGGCGCAGCATGGAAGTCCTTTGCCCTCGTGCTTCTGGCCGCTGCGAGCGCGGGATACACGTGGTATCAGATCGAGCTCGTTCCCGGTCGCGATCTCAACGTGATCATCTTCGGCGGCATGATCGCGGCGTTCGTGCTGGCGATAGTCACGACGTTCAAGCCGAATCTCGCGCGCATCACCTCGCCGTTCTACGCGGTGCTCGAGGGTATCGCGCTGGGAGGCATCTCCTACATCTACGAGGCGCAGTTCAAAGGCGTTCCGCTGATCGCCGTTGCGCTCACCTTCGGCGTCGCGCTCGCGATGCTCGCTCTGTACGCCACTCGCATCATCAAGGTCACCGACCGGCTGCGCAGCATCATCATCGGCGCGACCGTCGGCATCATGTTCTTCTACTTGATCACGATCGTGCTCGGCTTCTTTCACATCCAGATGCCGAGCGTATTCGGGTTCGGGTGGCCAGGGCTGCTGTTCAGCTCCGCGGTCGTGATCGTCGCGGCGATGAATCTCCTGCTGAACTTCGACATGATCGAGCGCAACGCCGGCTCGGCGCCGCAGCAGATGGAGTGGTATGCCGCGTTCGGCATGCTCGTGACCCTCGTGTGGCTCTACCTCGAGCTACTGCGCTGGGCGTCGATCGTGTTCGGCGGACGCCGGCGGTAGCGCTGTCGGATGTTCCGCCGGTTCCACCGGTTACGCCGGCGGAACATCCTTCTCCACCACGAGCGTGTAGTGTGCCGTGAGCGCAGCGATCGCGCCGATCGCGACCCACACCGGCATGAGCACCACGCCTACGACGCCGATGCTCAGCGGAATCTCGAGCAGCGAGTGGCCTGCCTCGTTCTTGATGATGATCCGCCGCACATTGCCCTCGTGCACGATCTCCTTCACGCGCGACAGCAGGTGCTGGCCGTCGATCTTGTACTCTTCGGTAGCCATCGTCTCCTCCGGTGGGTTGTGCCTCGCCCCGATCGATCAAGCTCGCGGAAAGCGCTCGCGCGCGTCAATCGCCTGCCGCCCCTACGCTCGCAGGGCTCGGCTTGTTTCCATTGGTTGAGCACCCCTTCCGCTCGACCGTCCGCTAGAACGGATCACGGGGGGTGGCTAGCTTTCGGGATGCCAAAAATCGTTGCTCTTTCAGCCGTGCGCCTGCTCGCCGTGGGAGCCGCCGCGCTGACGATCGCCGTCTCTGGAATTCAGGCCCAGTCCGGCAGTACGTCCACGAAAGCGCCGGTGAAGCTGGTCATGCTCAACTTGGCATTCTACGGCAAGCGCGCCAACGATCTCATGCCCAATGATTCCGCGATGGCGATGACGGCCACGGGAGTCATGCGCGCCGGCCTCACGAACAAGCCCGGTATCACCTTCATCGATTCCACCACCGTCGCGACAGCCGTGTCGGGTCCGAAGGCGATGGCGCTCGTGCAGGACGTGCCGTGCAATGTCGTCGTCGCATGCGCGCGTGAAGTCGGCAAGGAGCTCGGTGCTGATTGGGTGTTGATGGGAAAGATCAGCAAAACCAGTGACCTGATCTGGATCTTCAGCGGTGAGCTGATCGACGTCGCAAGCGGGAAGCTCGTGCTCGACGATTCGTACGAGCTCAAGGGCATCGCCGCGGACATGGTACCGAAGGGCGCCGAGGTGTTCGCGCGACGCGTGGCAAAGAAGGTGACGACGCCGGACAGCGCGGTGGCGCAGTGAGTCAATCGTGCGCCATGCGGCGCGCGAGCTGAGCGAGAGTACGTGACGCGAGCCGCCGTCGTACTTCTCAGCGGCGGCCTCGACTCGGCGACCGTTCTCGCGATCGCGCGCAGCGAAGGATTCTCGATCATCGCGCTCAGCTTCCGCTACGGGCAGCGGCACGAAGTCGAGATCATCGCCGCGCAGTCGATCGCGCGGAGCGCCGGCGCGCTTCGGCATGTGATCGTCGACATCGACCTTCGGGTGTTCGGCGCGTCCGCGCTCACGAGCGAAGTCGCGGTGCCGAAGGGGCGACCGCTCGACGATATCTCGCACGGCATCCCGATCACCTACGTGCCCGCGCGGAATACGATCTTCCTGTCGTACGCGCTGGCGCTGGCGGAGGTGAGCATGGCGGACGACATCTTCATGGGCGTCAATGCGCTCGACTACAGCGGCTACCCCGACTGTCGTCCCGAATACATCGAAGCGTTCGAGCGGATGGCGAATCTTGCGACGAAGGCGGGGGTCGAGGGGCGGCATCTCACGATTCACACACCGCTCATGCAGCAGACCAAGGGCGAGATCATCGCGCGCGGGCTGAAGCTCGGTGTCGACTACGGGGTGACGCTGTCGTGTTACGATCCGGACGCGAGCGGTGCCGCCTGTGGCGAATGCGACTCGTGCCAGCTGCGACTGCGCGGATTCTTCGCGGCGAACGTGGCGGATCCTGCGCGTTATAGCGCGCGGGCGGAGGCGACGTGAGCTTCGCCGTGAAGGAGATCTTCTTCACGTTGCAGGGTGAGGGTGCGAACACCGGCCGACCTGCGGTGTTCTGTCGCTTCGCGGGGTGCAATCTGTGGACGGGGCGTGAGGCCGATCGCGCTGATGCGACGTGCCAGTTCTGCGACACCGACTTCGTCGGCGTCGATGGGCCCGGTGGCGGAAAGTTCGTCAATGCCGATGCGCTCGCGCGCGCGGTGGCGGACAAGTGGCCGGCGAACGTCTCGGCGCGCGCGCAGAAGCTCGTGGTGTGTACGGGTGGCGAGCCGCTACTGCAGATGGATGCCGACGTCGTGCGCGCGCTGCACGAGCAGGGATTCGAGATCGCGATCGAGACGAACGGCACGCAGCGTCCGCCGGATGGCATCGACTGGATCTGCGTGAGCCCGAAGGTCGGCGCGCCGCTCGTGCTGACGAGCGGGAATGAGCTCAAGCTCGTGTACCCGCAGGTGGATGGCGAGCCGGAGCGCTTCGCGGAGCTCGACTTCGAGCAGTTCTTTCTGCAGCCGATGGACGGTCCCGACCGGGAGCGCAACACCGAGCTCGCGCTCGCGTACTGCCTCTCGCATCCGCAGTGGCGGCTGAGCATCCAGACGCACAAGCTGCTGGGGATTCCATGATCGACAGCGGAGTGGATGGAACGCGCGGCGGACTGAATGAGGAAGTCGGCCCCGAGATGGACGTCTACAAGAGCTTCAGCATCGAGGCCGCGCACAAGCTGCCCAACGTGCCCGACGATCATCAGTGCGCGCGCGTGCACGGACATTCGTTCGTGATCGAGCTGTGGGTGAGCGGCTTCGTCGGCGGCCGTAGTGGCTGGGTGATCGACTTCGCCGACATCGCGGAGGCGTTTCGACCGCTGCGCGATCAGCTCGACCATCGGATGCTGAACGACATCGAGGGGCTGTCGAATCCGACGAGCGAGAATCTCGCGATCTGGATCTGGGATCGCGTGTCGCCGTCGCTGCGCGGGTTGTCGAAAGTCGTCGTGCGCGAAACCGCGACGTCGGGCTGTGTCTACCGGGGGCCGCAAGGCCGATGAGCTCTTACGTGGAGTGCGTACGCTGATGCCGGCTGCTGAACTGCTCGAGACCTTTCCGAATCCGTATCCCAATCGCGACTACGAGATTCGTCTCGACTGCAACGAGTTCACCTCGATGTGTCCGCTCGGCGGCATCGAGAGCGATGCGGCGGAGCTCGCGCTGCTGAAGGGCGGCGCACCGGACTTCGGGATCATCCGGATCGCCTACGTGCCCGACGCCGACTGTGTCGAGCTAAAATCGCTGAAACTCTATCTCTGGAGCTTCCGCAATGACGGAATTTTCTACGAGCGCGCGGTGAACCGGATTCTCGACGACCTCGCGGCCGCGGTGAGGCCGCGCTGGATGGAGGTGGTTGGAGATTTCAATGTGCGAGGCGGGATCAAGAGTGTGATCGTCGCGCGACATGGAGCGCGGACGGGAGAGCGCTAGTACTTCCAGTTCCGCGTCCTGCCTTCGGCGATCCACTCGACGGCCTGGGTCACTCGCTTCGTCTTCGTCTCCTCGCGCTTCGCCTCGCTGATCCAGTCGCAGTACTCGCGTCGCTGGCCCGGCGGGAATTTCGCGAAGGCGGCTATCGCCTTCTTGTTCTTCGCGAGCGCGGCCGCGAGCTCCTTCGGCACCTTCGCCTCCGGTTTCTTCGCGCGCGAGCGCTTCACGGTGACGCCCGCGTCGTTGAGCTTCATCGCGGCCCTGATCCAGCCGTCGAACTGCTTCTTCGTCGGCAGCTCCTTCATCGAGGTGATGCGCCCGAAGCTTCCGCGGGACTTGTCGCCGTGGGCGGGCATCCCATCGATTAGCGGCGCCTTCCAGAAGAGGAGTGCGCAGTGCGCCTTGAACGCGGCGACCGCGCACATCATCTGCCCGTTGTAGTCGAAGAAGGGCGAGCTCCACTTGATCGTCTCTTCGACATCGGGACATGCCGCGTGCACCATCTCGCGCACGCGCGTGAGGATCGGCTTGGCGAAATCCGCGGATTTCGCGATGTAGGCGTCGACGCGGGGATCGGTGTGAGGCATGGGCAGCAATTAGTGGGCGACGACGACCTGGTCGATCACGGGCGGAATCGGCGGTCCGGGATCGTTGCCCCCGGTGATGGGGATGTAGTCGCCGAAGCCGCTTGCAAAATACGTGTACGGAATTTCGACCCGACGCGCTCCCGTGGATCGTGGTTGCCCGCTGACCTAGCCGAGCTCGAGCGGACGTCGAAAGTACAGTCGGTGCGCGCGCCGAGCAACCGAGCGCGCCTTCGGTGGCGAATGACGGGGGAGGACGTACTTTACGAAGCTCGGACCGCGCAATCCCGCAGCGCCCTCACCACCGATCGCGCAGGAGCTTCATGCAGTGCTTTTTCGCCGTTGTGCTCGCATTCGCCTCGGCCGCCCCCGCACTGGAGGCGCAGCAGCCGACGCCGCCACGCGCGCAGCAGATCCCCGCGTCGACACCCTGCACGGCGACGTGCGCACGGATAACTACTTCTGGCTTCGCGACAAGACCAACCCGAAGGTGCTCGCGTATCTCGACAGCGAGAACGCCTACACCGAGGCGGGGACGCGTCACACATCGGCGTTGCAGGACAAACTCTACCACGAGATGCTGAGTCGCATCCGAGAGAACGATCTCTCGGTTTCCTATCGCGACAACGGTTATTGGTACTACTCGCGAACGGAGCAGGGAAAGAGCTACCCCATTCTCTGCCGCAAGCGCGGAACACTCGAGGCGAAGGAGGAGATCTACCTCGACGAGAATGCGATGGCGTCCGGGAAGAAATTTTTCTCCGTCGGCCAGCAGCACGTCAGCCCGGACGGCGCGAGCCTCGCTTACCTCCAGGACACCACGGCTCTTCGCGTATACACGCTATACGTGAAGGATCTCCGGACCGGCCGAATGATGTCCGACACGATCGGGCAGGTGGTGCCGGGACTCGCGTGGGCCAGCGACAATCGCACGATCTTCTACTCGACGGCGGATTCCGCGCGACGCACGAACGCGGTGTGGCGGCACGTGCTCGGACAGCCGCGCTCGAGCGACGTGAAGGTCTTCCAGGACGACGATCTCCTGAACAACGTCGGAGTTTCGCGCAGCAAGAGCGGGAAGTTTGTGTTCATCAGCGATGACGGCTTCACCAGCTCCGAGTGGCGCGCGATTCCCGCGGCAACCCCTACTGCCGCAGCGCGGGTGATCGCGCCACGCCGACCGAACGTCGAGTACAGCGTCGACCATATCGACGGCGCCTTCCTGATGGTCACCAACGACGGCGCGCGCAACTTCAAGATCGTTCGCATCCCCGAGGCGGAGCTGTCGCCATCGAAGTGGACGGACTGGGTACCGCAGAACGACTCGGTCTTTATCGAGGGAATCGAGCCCTTCAAGCGCTTCGTAGTCGTGTCCGAGCGATCCGGCGGCCTGCCGCGGCTGCGCGTGATCGATCTCATCACGCACGCCGTCCACTACATCACCTTCCCGGAGCCCGCCTACAGCGTGTTCCCCACGCAGAACGCCGAGTTCGACTCACAGGTCCTGCGCTTTCAATACTCGTCACTGCTTACGCCGGCATCCACCTTCGACTACAACCTCGCGACCCATCAGCGAGTGCTCAAGAAGCGCATCGACGTTCCGGGATACGACGCCTCGCTCTACGAGGTGAAGCGGCTGATGGTCCCGGTGCGCGACGGCGTCCACGTGCCCGTCTCGCTGCTCGTGCGAAAGGGATGGACCCAGGACGGCAGCCATCCGCTGCTGCTCTATGCCTACGGTTCGTATGGCATCACGACGGAGGCGACGTTCAACTCACCGGTGCTCAGTCTCGTCGATAGAGGCTTTGCGTACGCGATCGCACACATCCGCGGCGGGCAGGAAATGGGGCGGCAGTGGTACGACGACGGCAAGATGCTGAACAAGAAGAACACCTTCAACGACTTCGTCGATGTCGCGGAGTATCTCGAGCAGCACAAGTTCACGAGCGCGAGCGGGATGGTCGCGAATGGGGGAAGCGCCGGCGGACTGTTGATGGGAGCGATCACGAACATGCGCCCCGATCTCTTTCGCGCGGTCGTTGCGGATGTGCCCTTCGTCGATGTGATCAACACGATGATGGATGCGTCGCTGCCGCTCACGTCGCAGGAATGGCAGCAGTGGGGCGATCCGCACATCAAGGCGCAGTACGACTACATGAAGACGTACTCCCCCTACGACAACGTTGAGCACAAAGCGTATCCGTGGATGCTCGTCACCTCGTCGCTCAACGATTCGCAGGTGTCGTACTGGGAGCCGGCGAAGTGGGTCGCGAAGCTGCGCGCGATGAAGACCGATACGAACCCGCTGTACTTCAAGGTGAACATGGCGGGTGGACACGGCGGAAGCTCAGGCCGATACGACCGACTGCACGAGATCGCGTTCCGGGATGCCTTCATGCTCGACGCCGTCGGACTTTGGGAGCAACCGAAGATCGTTCAGTGACC
Organism: Gemmatimonadaceae bacterium; assembly: GCA_039935955.1. GTDB lineage: Bacteria > Gemmatimonadota > Gemmatimonadetes > Gemmatimonadales > Gemmatimonadaceae > FEN-1250. The sequence goes on along the minus strand of JBDTJH010000042.1, from coordinate 24,964 downwards.
GCACGAGTACGTCCACATCTGATCTCGCCATCCCTCCTCGACCACCAGTGCCGATGCCGCTTCGATCGTTCGTCCTCGCCCTCGCCGTCCTCGCCCCGATCTCGGTCGCCGCGCAATCGACGCTCACCGTCGATCAATCCGAAGCGCGTGCGATCTTCCAGCAGCTCATCGAGATCAAGACATCGTATAAGGAAGGGAGCACGTCACCCGCGGCACACGCAATCGCACGGCGCTTTCTCGACGCGGGCTTTCCCGCCACCGACGTCCAGGTACTCGGCCCCGCCGGCGACAAGGATTCGAACGTCGTCGTGCGCATGGAAGGCACGTCGAAGACGCTGAAGCCGATTCTCCTGATCGCGCATCTCGACGTCGTCGAAGCGAATCGCTCCGATTGGTCGCTCGACCCGTACTCGCTCACCGAGCGCGATGGCTTCTTCTACGGGCGTGGCACAAGCGACATCAAGGGCGGTGCGACGACGATCGCCGAGGCGCTGCTGCGACTCAAGCGCGAGCACATCGTGCCGGAGCGCACGCTGATCCTCGCGCTCACCGCCGGCGAGGAAGGCGGTGGCGGCTACAACGGAATCTCGTGGCTCATCGACAATCATCGCGACCTCATCGACGCCGAGTGGTGCATCAACCCGGATGGCGGCGATCCGATGATCAAGAACGGGAAGAAGCTCGTCCGCTCGCTGCAGGCGAGCGAGAAGCTCTACCAGTCCTTCTATCTCACCGCGACCAACAAGGGCGGGCACAGCTCCATGCCCACACCCGACAACGCCATCGCCAGGCTGGCCGAGGCAATCGGCCGCGTGTCGCGCTTTCACTTTCCGGTACATCTCAACGAGACGACGCGCGCTTACTTCCAGCGGTCCGCCGCCCTCGAGAGCGGACAACAGGCCGCGGACATGAGTTCGATCGCGAAGAACGAGCGCGACTCGTCCGCCGCGGCGCGGCTGTCCGAGTCACCCTTCTACAACGCGCAGTTGCGCACGACGTGCGTGCCGACGATGCTCGAGGGCGGTCACGCCCCGAATGCGCTTCCGCAGCTCGCGCGCGCGCTGGTCAACTGTCGCATCCTTCCCGGCGAGACGCCGGCCCAGGTGCAGGCGGTGCTCGTGCGTGTCGTCGCGGATGATTCGGTGAAGGTCACGCCGATCGAGGCGGGGAAGCCGGGGATCGCCTCGCCGCTCACGCCTTCGGTGATGAACCCGGTGGAGAAGGTCACGCAGCGGCTCTGGCCCGGCGTCCCGGTCATTCCCGAAATGGAGACGGGCGCAACCGATGGCGCGAGACTGCGCGTCGCCGGGATCCCCACCTACGGCCTCAGCGGCATTCCACTTGATGTCGACGACATCCGCGCGCACGGACGCGATGAGCGAATCATGGTGAAGTCGTTCTACGAGGGCGTCGAGTACATGTATCAGCTCGTACGGGAAGTCGCGGTGGCTCCTACGAAATCCTAGAAAAGAAAAATGTCCGGTGGCGACGACCTCGAACGTCGATGAGTCGTATCACCCACCTGACTGGAGGATCACCATGAGCGACTTTCTCTACCTGTACCGCGGCGGCGACTCGAATCGCACGCCGGAAGAAATGCAGAAGACGATGGAAAAGTGGACGAGCTGGTTCGGCGACCTTGGTGCAAAAGGGAAGCTCAAGGCCATCGGCGAGCCGCTCGAGCGCACCGGGAGGGTCGTGTCCAAGCGCACGACCATTACCGACGGGCCGTACGCCGAGGCGAAGGATCTCGTCGGCGGCTACTCGATCGTCACGACGAAGGACATCGAGGAGGCGGCGAAGCTCGCAGAGGGCTGCCCGATCTTCGACGCCGGCGGCTTCGTCGAGGTACGTCCAATCATGCAGATGAGCATGTAGTGGCCGAGCCAGGCGACCATCTCTTCCGGCGCGAAGCGGGACGGATGGTCGCCGCGCTCACGCGACTTTTCGGCGTGCACAATCTGGCGCTCGCCGAAGACGTCGTGCAGGACGCGTTCGTCCGTGCACTCGAGGTATGGAAGCTGCACGGCATGCCCGAGAATCCTTCGGCGTGGCTGATGGCGACTGCGAAGAATCGCGCGCTCGACATCCTGCGCCGCGAACGCACGGCGCGTATCTACGCGCCCGAGCTGGGCCGATTGCTCGAGAGCGAGTGGACGCTCGCGCCCGTCGTCGCCGAGGCGTTCGGTGAGTCGGCGATCAGGGACGACCAGCTGCGGATGATGTTCTCGTGCTGCCATCCGCAGCTCCCTGAGGTGGCGCAGGTCGCGCTGATGCTCAACATCCTCTGCGGCTTCGGCGTGAGCGAGGTCGCGTCGGCATTCCTCAGCAAGCGTGCGGCGATGGAGAAGCGCATTGCGCGCGGGAAGAAAGTACTCGCGGGCTCGAAGCGGCTCTTCGATCTGTCGGACGACCGCGATGTGCCGGAGCGGCTGCAGGCCGTGCAGCGAGCGCTGTATCTGTTCTTCAACGAGGGATATCACGGCGCGCACGCGGAGCTGGCAGTGCGAAGCGAGCTTTGCGTCGAGGCGATGCGACTGGCCGAGCTGCTGCTCGCGCATCCGCGCGCGGCGACACCAGAGAGCCACGCGCTGATCGCGCTCATGTGCTTCAACGCCGCGCGCCTTCCGACTCGCGTGGATGCGTCGGGGAATCTCAGCCCGCTGTACGAGCAGGACCGCACGCTCTGGGATGCGCTGCTCATCGCGAAAGGTGAAGCGCTCCTCGACCGCTCAGCGACGGGCGATTCGGTCAGCGAATTTCACCTCGAGGCCGCGATCGCATCGCTGCACGCGCGCGCGCCCACGATGGAGGAAACGAGCTGGCCGATGATCGTCACGCTCTACGACACCCTGCTCATGATGCACCCCTCGCCCGTCGTGGCCCTCAACCGTGCGATCGCCGTGGGCCAGCGCGATGGTGCCGAAAGCGGGCTCGCGGCGATCGAAGCAATTGCGGATGTCGAGCGTCTCGCCGAATATCCCTTCTACTTCGCCGCGCTCGGCGAGCTCGAGCAACGGCTCGGGCGGACGGACGCCGCACGCGAGCATTTTCTCACCGCGAAGTCTCGAGCCAGAAATCCCATGGAGCGTCGCTTCTTCGAGCGCCGCGCAGTGGAAGCCGCCGGCTGACTCCGGCGCACGAAGTTGGAAGATCCTCTACCCGGAAGACATGTGGCCAGATCGACGTGGAGTATTCCGATCGCGACAGCTGTCTCGTGCTTCGCGCTGACCTCATCGTCGCCGGCACAGAGCGCCGCGACCGCGCGCATCGATCGGTACGTCGCGCGCGAGCTGGCGAGACAGCACATTCCCGGCATGGCTGTCGGCATCTTCGAAGATGGGAAGATCGTCATGGCGAAGGGGTACGGCCTCTCGAACGTCGAGCTGAACGTGGCCGTGAAGCCCGCGACGATCTTCCAGTCGGGCTCCATCGGCAAGCAGTTCACTGCTACCGCGATCATGATGCTCGTGGAGGAAGGAAAGATCGGACTCGGCGACAGCCTCCCGAAATACTTCCCCGACGCACCCGTCTCCTGGCGCGATATTACCGTTCGTCATCTGCTCACGCACACATCCGGCCTCACGGACTACACATCGGAATCGGTGACGAAAGCGGGCGGGCAGATCAGCTATCGTCTCGACTACACCGAGGCGCAACTCGTCGCGATCATCGAGACGCTGCCGATCGAGTTCGCACCCGGCGACAAGTGGGAGTACTGCAACACCAACTACCTGCTGCTCGGCGCGATCATTCGACGGGTTACCGGTGAATTCTACGGAGACTTCCTGCAACGGCGTGTCTTCAAACCGTTGGGAATGACGCACACGAGAATCATCAACGAGCGCGACATCATTCCCAATCGCGCATCGGGGTACGAGCTGGTCGACGGAGTACTGAAGAATCAGGAGTGGGTCTCCCCCTCGCTCAACACCACCGGGGACGGTGCGCTCTACTTCAACATCCTCGACCTCGCGAAATGGGACGAGGCGCTCTACGGCACGCGTATCCTCCGCAAGTCCAGCCTCGATCGGATGTGGACCATCGCGACACTCAATGATGGGAAGCCCAACGCAGCGAACTACGGCTTCGCGTGGTTCATCGACAGCGTCAACGGACATCGGGTGATCGAGCACTCCGGCTCGTGGCAGGGCTTTGAGGCGTACATCGCGCGCTACGTCGACGATCGCATCACCGTCGTCACGCTCATGAACCTCGGCGGCGTAAATCCCAAACCGATTGCACATGCAATTGCGGGACTTTTCTCGCCCGCGCTGATGACTTCAGACAGCGCGTCGCATTAGTATGCCGAGCCTCTGATGGCGCTCGCGCAGCAGACGCCGCCACGCTGGCGACGCGTCGCCACGCGCCTCGATCCGCGCGCGTATCTCACGATTCACATCGTCATCGGGCTCGTCGTCTGTCTCCTCACCGCGTGGCTCTTCGCGGCACTCCTGGATTCCGTGCGCGAGCACGATGTCCTCGTGCGCCGCGACCAGGCGCTTGCGGACTGGTTCCACATCAACGGCACGCCGCTCGGCGACCGTGTCAACGTCTTCATCAGCATGCTCGGGTCGCCGCCCGCGATGGCGGTGTTGTTCGCCGCTGCGGTCCTCTACCTCTGGCGCGCGAAGCAGCGCACGCTGATCGTCGCATGGCTGCTGTCGTTCATCGGGGGAACGATCCTCGACGGCGTGATGAAGGTGGTGGTTCGACGGCCGCGCCCCGAGTTCGCCATGCGGTTCCTGCACTTCCACAGCTGGAGCTTCCCATCCGGACACTCGATGGGATCGCTGATCGGCTTTGCGATGCTCGCATATACCATCATTCGGGTCGTGCCGATCAGGAGCATGATCGCCCAGACCGCGGTCTGGACGGGCGCGCTGGTGATGGTAGCGCTGGTGGGGTACAGCCGCATCTATCTCGCAGTGCACTATCTCAGCGACGTTATCGCCGGCTACACACTCGGCGTACTCTGGCTCGCCGTCGTGTTCACCGGACTCCAGATGGTGAGCCGGCGGGCGGAGCTGCGCCGCACGCCGTCCACCTGATCGAGTGTCGACTCCCCGTTGAGCACCACGTGCGCGAGGTCGAGCTCTCCCGTGTAGTTCGACATGAGCGCCCGCTGGAACACGAGCCCATATCGCGCGCTCACGACTCTGTCGATGCCTTGCCGTCTGTTATTGGAAGGCCGAGCGATGGATTCGACGTCACTGCGTGAATCGACGCGATTTTGCTCTGCGGCGATGCGTCGATGGCGCGCGCGGCCTGGTACGCCCAGGCACCGGTGTGAGCAAGCGCCAACATCGACGCCGCAACCACGCTTCCGATGAACATCTTGTTGAATTTGGACATGTCGCTCTCCGCCATCTCGAGTTCGTCGTTCTTTGCCGGGGGATTCGCGTCTCGCGAGTCTCAGCATCCCAACACGTGAACTCTACGCTTCTCGAGTTACGTAAGTTGCTGGTATGTTACGAGTTGCACGCAAGTGTTCCTAATCGACGTGGCGGCGACACGAGCCGCACGTCGGCCTGCGCGCCCAGCCGTGTTCATCGTTCGGCGGCCCTCGTGCGAGCCGAGCGCATCCGGCGACTTCAAAACTGCAGTCCATGCCAGAAGCACTCGCGTGCCGCGGCAAAGCGCATATCCTTCCTTTGTGATGACCTCGGCTTTCGACAACACAAACCGCCCCGCAAGCGGCGCCGACGGGAAGCTCGCGACGCCGGCAGAGCAATTTCCACTATCGAGACGCGACGTCCCCTTCATCGTCGGCTTCTGGCTCCTGTACGCGCTGCTCAACATCGCGAACCATGTGTTCGACCTCGGCCCCCCCGATCGCCACCCTGACACCACGCTATCCGGGTGGATTCTCTTCGCCTTCCTCGAGGCCGCACTGTGGGCGTTGCTCACGCCGGTGATCATGTCGATCGTCGGACGGGTGCGGTCCGAGCGTATGACCCGCCCGACCGACGTGCTCCTCCTGACACTTTTCGGCGTGATCATCGCGCTTGCGGTCAGCGTCGCGGGTCACGCGCTGCGCGATTTGCTTCAAACGCCACCGCCGGCGGTCGTCTCACCTGGAGGACCTGGCACCGATAGCGGTGGCAGGCACGGCCCACCAATCTGGTTCGGGTTCCTCAACGCGCTCTTCATCTACGGCGGCTTACTTGCGGCCGCGCTCGCGCGCGTCTACTCGCTGCGCTTCAGCGCGCGACGCGAGCAGGCGACGCAGCTGCAGGCGCAGCTGGCCGAGGCGCGGCTGGCGGCGCTGCGCAGCCAGCTGGATCCGCATTTTCTGTTCAACACGCTGAACGCGGTGTCCTCGCTCGTCGAGCGCGATCCACGCGGCGTGCGTCGCATGATCACGCGGCTGAGCGAGCTGCTGCGCTTCAGCATGGAGGACGCGCGCGAGCCCGAGATCACGCTGCGGCGCGAGCTCGATCTGCTCGATCGCTATCTCGACATCATGCAGGTGCGCTTTCCGGGACTCAACATCCTGCGCATCCTCGATGATCGCGCGCTCGATGTGATGGTGCCCAGTATGATCCTCCAGCCGCTGGTCGAGAATGCGATCAGACATGGAGTCGAGCAGATGACCGACGGCGGCCGTATCGAGATCGAGATGCTCATCGATGGAGAGATCCTGGTGATGCGCATCAGCGACAACGGTCCGAGCTTGGGCGAACTGCCGACTGCGGAGAGCGGGCTCGGACTGCGCAATACACGCGCGCGACTCGAGCAGCTCCATGGCGCCGACGCGCGCTTCTCGCTCACGCGCGGAGACGACGGACTGACGGTGGCGGAGGTTCGGCTGCCTGCGATTCGGGATCGGAGCGAGCTGCGCGTAGAGGGCGAGGAGTCGGAGGGCGATGCCCGACATTGATGTTCCGCCGCCCGTGTCGAAGGTGCCGCGCCTGCCGCCCGTCCGCGTGCTCATCGTCGACGACGAAGCGCTCGGTCGGCTCCGCGTGCGCGACCTCGTGCGCAACGAGAGCGACGTCGAGGTGGTGGGTGAGGCGGCGGATGGCGACGCCGCGATAAACGCGATCCGCGAGCTGAAGCCGGATCTCATCTTCCTCGATGTGCAGATGCCGAAGAAGAGCGGCCTCGATGTAGTGAAGGCCATTGGCGCGGAGCGGATGCCGATGACGATCTTCGTTACAGCGTTCGACAGGTATGCCCTGGATGCGTTCAACGTCGCTGCGGTCGACTATCTGGTGAAGCCGTTCGACGATGAGCGATTCGAGTATGCGTTCCGGCGCGCGCGGCGGACGCTGTCGCTCGAGGGGCTGGCTCGCGCGCGTGCGCAGCTGCTGGCGATGCTGCGTGAGAGTGAGTCGCCGCAGCATCCGACCATCAATCCGGGAGCGTTGGATGGCGCGAGGAGCGTACAGTTTCTCGAGCGTATCGCGGTCGAGATGCATGGCCAGGTCAAGCCGATTCCCGTCGCGCAGATCGATTACATCAGCGCGGCGGGACCGTATGCGGAGCTGCACGTGGGTGACCGACGCTACGTGATTCGGGAAGCGATGCAGACGCTCGAAGACCGGCTCGACCCGAACCGATTCATGCGCGTGCATCGCTCGGTCATCGTGCGGCTCGATCTGGTGGAGGCGCTGCATCGCGGGGGCGGCGGCGACTACGAGCTGCAGATAAAGGGGGGCGTGCGACTGCGCGTGAGCCGGTCGCGGCGCGACGGGCTCGAGCGCTGGCTTGGGATCGCACCGCGCGAGTGAACCCTGGGCGCACCGCGGCCCGTAGTGGGTGGAGACTTCAACCCGCTCCGATTCGCCACTCATCATGACCACGACTGCTAAAGCGACCCCCCAGCCGTTTGCCACGCGGACCATCGCTGCATTGAGCTTTGCGACGTTCGCGCTGCACGTCATCGTGAACCGGTTCTCGCCGTACGGCTTCCAGCGCGACGAGTTCCTGTACATGGCGATGGGGCGGCATCTGCGACTGTGGCGGATGGATTTTCCGCCATTCATCGCTATCATCTCGCAGCTCGAGCGCTTCGTGCTCGGCGATTCGATGGTGGCGATACGCTTTCTGCCCGCGGTGGCCGCGGGACTGCTCGTGATGCTGGCGGCTGTCATCGCGCGAGAGCTCGGCGGCGGGAAATTTGCCCAGAGTCTCGCCGCGGTTACGGTCGCAACGAGCCCGCTCTTTCTGCGAACCGGCGATCTCTTCCAGCCGGTGATCTTCGACCAGCTCTGGTGGTCGCTGGCGTTGTACGCGCTCGTGCGACTCGGCGTGAGCGCGCCGCGCGACGACGCTCTCGCCACCGCACCTCGATGGTGGATCGTGCTCGGGATCGCGTGCGGGATTGGACTACTCACAAAATTCTCGCTGTTCTTCTTCGGTGCTGCACTCGTCGTAGCGATGGTCGTCTCTCCGCAGCGAAAAGTGCTGCTCACCCCGTGGCCGTGGCTCGCCGCGATCAGTGCGTTCGTGATCGGAAGCCCCAGCATCGTCGGACAGCTCGCGCTGGGCTATCCAGTGATCGCGCAGATGCAGGTGCTGCAGGGCTCACAACTCGCGCATGTCTCGGCGTGGACGTTCGTCGGCGGACAATTCTTTCTAGGCCCCGCGGTATTGCTCGCGTTCGCCGGTGCGCTCTACCTCGTGATGGCGGATCGCATGCTGCCATTCCGCGTGGTGGGATGGACGTGCATCGGCGCGTTCCTGCTGCTGCTCGGCCTGCACGGAAAGTCGTATTACATCGGTCCGATCTATCCGACGATGTTCGCCGCGGGAGCGATGGCTTTCGAGCGATGGAGCGCGCACTTCTCGTCGCGCACGGCGATGGTGGTGCGCGTTACCGCCGTCGTTGTGCTGGTGAGCTTCGGCGCCATGGGCGCGCCACTCGAGCTGCCGCTCTTTTCGAAAGAAGCGACGGCGGCGTTCGCGGAGCGTTCGGGAATGGGATCGGCGACGAAGACGAACCAGGGAACGCCACTCAGGCTGCCGCAGGATTACGCCGATATGCTCGGGTGGCCGGAGCTCGTGAACGCGGTCGCGCACGCATACGACTCCCTGCCCCCGGAAAAGCGCGCACTGGTGATTCTCGCGGGCGCGAACTACGGCGAAGCGGGTGCGCTCGAGTTCTACGGACCCAAGCTCGGGTTGCCGCGCGTGGTGAGCGCTGCGGGGAGCTATTGGTTCTTCGGCCCCGGAGAGAAGCCGGGGACGATCATGATCTCCCTTGGTGTAACGAGGGAAGACATGTATCGCTTTTACGACACGGTGACGCCTGCCCGTAAGGTGGTGAACGAGTGGGGCGTTCCCGAGGAGTCGGAGGTCTCGGTCTACGTCGGAGAGAATCCAAAGTCGACCATACAGGCGATCTGGCCGTCGCTTGCGGGGCAGAACTAGACAGCGACCACGCGGACGTCAAAGTACGGTGAGAATCGCAGCCGCGAGGCGTTGCCCCCGCCGCCCCGCTGCCATATTCGCGCGTGAAGGGTTCGGGTCGACCACGCGATGTGCCCGGGGTACGAATGCGCAAGGGGAATGAGGGACGATCATGGATCGCGGCTGCGGTGTTCTTCATCACTCTCGTCGCGTGCCTCTCGCGCGATGCACTCGGCCAGGCTTCGCCGGACGCAAGTGCCGCGTTGTCGTCGGACACGTGCTCGCGCGGCGCAGGCCGTCCGGACAGTGATTTCGCCAGGCCATTCGTCGAGAACGTGAAGGTCATTCGAGAATGCGACGGCGAGTCGTGCGGCGATCAGTTCGGATGGATCGCGCGGAGCATCGACGATATCGACCATGATGGCGCGACCGATTTCGTGACTTCCGCGCCGACTCGAAACGTCGGAGGCGACAATGCGGGCAGCGTCTACGCGTACTCGTCCCGCACCGGTGCGCTTCTCTGGAAGGTGGATGGAAAGCCCGGCGAGCAACTGGGCATCTCATCGTCGGGGCGCCTCGCGCCGGTGCGAGAAAAACCGGTCGCACTTACGTGTACGAGGGAAGATCGGCGAAGCCCGCGTTCATCATCGAGTCCGACGCCACAGGGTGCGCGCTCGGCGGAATGTTCGTCTCCGTCACCGGCGACGTGAATGGTGATGGCGTGCCCGACATCTTCGCGTCTGACTTCTCGAACGCCGCGAAGGGGCGGGCCACCGGTCGCGTCTACGTGCATTCGGGGCGCGATGGCAAGCGACTGTTCACGCTGACCGGAGAGAGTGCCGACGAGGGCTTCGGCATTGGCGACGCAAACGCGGGCGACGTCGATCACGACGGCTACGCGGATCTCATTATCGGGTCGTGGCAATATGCCGGCGCGGCGGCGTCAGGCGGGCGCGCCTACCTCTACTCGGCGCCAGACGGGCATCTGCTGAAGACGTACACCGATCGCGTGGCCGAGGACACGTTCGGCTTCGATGCGGTCGGGATCGGCGACCTCGATGGCGACGGTACAATCGACTTGCTCATCACCGCCGCCTGGAGCGCGGTGCACGGCAAACATTCGGGGCGAATCTTCATCGTGTCGAGCGGCGTGAAGTAGCCCGCCGTTGGATGCAGCCGCGGTACTACGATCTCCCGCATTTTGGGTCATCTTTGGACGCTGTGGGCAGAACGAAAAGCCTGCTGCGTGCAGCTCCCGGAGTGAGGACATATATCGTGAACAGATCCAGTGTGTGCGACTGGGCGCCACTCATGCCGCACGACGGCTTGCGCATCGTCCCGTTTGGCGCCCAGCACGCGGCAGCGTTCCGCGATCTCAATCTCGCGTGGATCGAGAAGTACTTCGTGGTCGAGGAACGCGACGCGCGCGATCTCGGCGATCCGCAGACGCACATCCTCGCGCCTGGCGGCTACATCTTCATGGCCGAGCTCAAGGGCGCGCCGGTAGGCACAGTCGCGCTGCTGCGCGAGGACGAGGGGGTATTCGAGCTCGCGAAGATGACCGTCGCCGACTCGACACGCGGACTCGGCGTTGGTCGCGTGCTCGGCGAGGCCGCGATCGCGCACGCGCGCGCGATCGGCGCGACGAAGGTCGAGCTGCTCACGAACTCATCGCTCACGCCCGCGATCGCGCTTTACCATTCTCTCGGCTTCGTCGACGCGCCACTCGGCCACACCGAGTACACGCGCGCCGACGTGCACATGGTGCTAGACCTCTAGACGAGGTTTTCGATCTGACGCAGGTGATTCTTGTCGTGCCCCGCCATCGTCTCGACGATCGTGCGGAAGGTCATCTCACCGCGCTCGGGATGCCGCAAGCCCTTGGCTTCGCCCTCGGGACCCACGGCGCGAATGAAGCGCATGTTCCAGCGCCGCGATGCACCGAAGGCTTCGAGCGCATCGTGCGCGTCGAGCATGGAATAGTGACTCGCCCACGCATCCTGATCGAAGGGCTGGATGACGTGGTGCGCTTCGGCGATCGTCTGACGAAGACGAAAGGCGAAGGTGATCTCGCAATCGGCGAGATGACTGAGAATGTCGCGGACGCTCCACTTGCCGGGGGCCGGCGCGCGTGTGAGCTGCGCATCGTCGCTGTTGCGGATCAGGCGAGCGATCGTAATCGGCGTCATGTCGAGTACGTCGTGTGGACGGGCGTCGCCGAGGGAGTTGGCGTAGGGATTGAGCTCTGACGCAGATGCGGGCATTTAAGTCCTCCGGGAAACGGGGAAATTGAAGGCGGTGGACTGGACGCGTCAACTCTGTCGGAGGCGACCGGAGTTACTTCAGCCGTGTCTTCGCCAGCTCCACGAAGTCGCCGGTGCCGCCCACCCCGAGCAGCCGATTCCTCCACTCCGTCGCCGTCTTCCGGTCGACGCGAGCCTCGTGCACCGCCGGGTTCCGCACCTCCCGAAAATCATCGAGTATCGCGGGAAGACTTCCGGTGAACCACTGCCCGTTGTGCAGCAGCGTTCGCAGCTCGGCGTTCAGCTGCTGCTCACCGCCGATCACTCGGCCGAGCTCCTGAAGCATGAGCGAGCGGAAATCGCCGAGGTTCTCGGTGCGTCCTCCGATGTTGATGCTTTGCGCGCCCTTCGACACCCGCTTGAATGCCGCCCTGAGGATCGCGTTCACCTGAACCTCGAGCGCCTTGCCAAAGCTGCCGATCACGGGAGCAAAGTCGAATGCGGGGTCGCCGCGATGATCGCGGAAAAGCTGTTCACCCGTCGCGATGAAGGTGCACGTGGCGCGCTCGAGCTCACTCCACGCACGCTCGCCGATCACATTGTCGCGAAGATCACGCTCGATGGCCGCAATGCCTGTGCCGGTTCCCGCGTCAAACTCCGCCCACAGCGCACCATCGGTAAGGGCGTCACGCTCGCGCTCGTCGAAGTACGTGCGTCCTTCGGGGCCAATCACGAACAGCGGCAGGTCGACCATCCCTCCGTATAGCGACACGGGCCGGTCATTGTAGTGGACGTTGCGAAGTAGCTTGAGCTCGTCGATGACGGCCGGCATGTCGCTGGTCACGATCCGACGAATGTCGCCGAGCTTGAACCAGTAGTCGCAGCTTAGCCCCTGTTGCGCATAGTACGTCGGAACGTTGGCGTACTCGTCGCCCGGGAGTTCCCCCTCGCGGATCTCGATGACATCGGCGACGTAGAGCGATTGGTAATCGGTGAGATAGAGCTGCACCTCGTCGCGTGCGCCGAGCGCGAGCGCACGTGTGACCGTGCGCATCTCATCCATGTGCGACTGCGGCTGTTGACGATTGGGGGATCGCACCTTCCCCCACCAGACGTGGATGCGATCGTCGGCGATTTCGCCCCGCTCGAATCGGCGTGCCAGATCGAGCAGCACTGCGAGATGCTCCTCCATCGCGTCGTTGGCGTACGATGGGTTCCAGACGCCGACGAGATGACACTCGCGCTCCGGCTGCGGAGAGTCGATCATGCGAGCATGCCGGACAATCGTCGCGCGATCTCGGCGCGCAGCTCCACGGGCTCCAGCACCTCGGCATCCGGCCCGTACTGCAGCACGTGCCGCACCGCCCACTCGGGGTCCGCAACCTGATGTGTGATCGTGATCGACCCATCGTCGTCCAGCGGCTCCGACTCGCGCTCGGCGATCCAGCGAGCGATGTGTGGGGAGTAGCGCACGCGCATTGATGCGGTTTCACTCGATCGAAAGGGGCGCCCCTCCGCCAGAATGCGGTCGAGCGCGAAATCCCCGGGGACGTCGAACGACTCCGCCAGCATCTCGACCGTGCTGACGCGATCGAGGCGATAGAAGCGCAGCCCGGCGGCGGCAGCGGCCTCCCCTACGATGTACCAGGTTCCATGCGAAGCGATCGCGCCGAGCGGGGCGATTGTCCTCTCGGTCGTTTCGCGATCGTCACTCCCGCGATAGCCGATGCGCACCTTCCGGTGAATCGCGATCGCCTGCCGTAGCGTGGCGAGAAGCGGGGAGTCGCTCCCTGGGGGCGGGGTGGAGTGCCATGGTAGCGGCGCTGCGTCCAGTGGGAGCTTCACGATGAGCTTGCGAATGCGGGAGCGCGCGCGGTCGATGGCGCTCCACTCGTCGGGAGTCGACGTCGTGCGGAGCATCGCAACGCCGAGCTCGAGTGCGCAGAGCTCCGGAACCGTCACGCGCATCGGGCGGAGGAAGTGCGATGCGCGAATCGCCACGCGTTCGGCTCCGAGCTCGATACCGATGCTGTCGATGAATCCGCCGGGAACATCCTGGCGCTCGGTGAGCGCGCTGAGATCGTCGAGCAGCGCAGCCGAGTCGACGCCGGTCCGTCGAGCAACTTCGGCGAGCGAGACTTCGCTGCGGTCGGCGAAGAGTGGGAGCACCGCGAGAAGTCTGCGAAGGCGGACCGCCGCGTCTGACGTCATCGCGCCCCTGCGCTATAGAGCGAGAGAGTGGCGCGCACCATCGAGCGGTACTCGTCGACGAGAGACGCCGACGCGACGGGGACGATCTCCCCGGAGAAGGAGAGTATCCAGCGCACGAAGGCATCGCGACGGCGCACCTGGAAAGCTCGGCACTGGGGCTGTCCCGGTATGGCGCTGCCGAGCTTCGCCGCCGCGCGCGATGCGCCGCTCTCGCCGCGAAACTCGAGCACCATCTCTTCCGCTGCGCCGTCGCCGAGCTCCCATGGCTCGCGCGACTGCGCATGATCGGTCAGGCGGAAGGTCGCCGGAACCTTGAAGTCGGGCGTCTGATGTTTCGTCTCGTTGGCGACGATGTCGCTCATACGACTCACGCGGAAGTTGCGCACATCTCCTTTCTCGACGTCGCGCGCTGCGAGGTACCAGTGGCCGTGATGAAAGAAGAGTCCGTATGGCTCCACGGAGCGAGCCGCGCTCGCATCTTCGCGGCCGATGGTGCGATAGACGAAAGTCACGCGCTTGCGACGAAGGAGCGCTTCGCCGATCGTGCGCAGCCCGTCCGCGTGCTGCGCTTCGCCATCGAAGCGTAGCTGAGCGCGGTCGACATCGGGAAGCGCGGGTGCGAGCACGAGGTCGAAGGTGAGCTTGCGGGCCGCCGAATCGATGTCGGACGTCAGCGCGGGGTCCCCGAGGGACCGGGCGACTTCGCAACCGCGGAGCACGGCGGCCATTTCGTCCGGCTCGAAGGCGAGGCTGGGCAGTGCGCGATAGCCGGCGCGCGGCACGGAGCGCGGCGTGATGTTTTTTGCGGAAGCAAGCGTGAGGAATGGGAGATACATATCGCGGACATCGATGACGTACCGATGCTCATCGTCGGTGTCGCTCTTGATATCCTCTATCGGTATACCGAATGCGCGGAGCTCGTCCTTGTCGCGCTCGAAGGTGCGATCGACTGAGGCCTTCGCGGCGCCGCTACTGTAGCCGGGGACGTCGCGCCGGAGCTGCGCGGCCGTGACGCCGTAACGGTGGGAGAGGAGAGTCGCGACGAGATCGATCCAGCGTTGGAGCTTGAGGTTGGAGGGGCCACCTGCCACGCGCGACTTTTTCTTCACGCCGCTCCGGCGCTCAGTCATCGGCCTGCTCCGACCCACTTTCCAGAGCGGGACGAACGCGCTCGATCCGCGCTGTTACCGGTGCGCCGGTGATCCCGGCAAGAATGCTCCCGTAACGATCCGCCTGACGAGCGTGGTTGGCGAGTCGCTGCTCCCACTGCTCGGCGGAAACCGCGTCGGTCTTCCAGTCAATGACTTCCCATCCCTCGCCGGTGCGCCCGACTGCGTCGATGACGCCCTCCGTGATTGTCTCGACACCCCCCTCGTGCGACGAAGACATCACCGCGAGCTCGAATTGCGGACCGCTACTCATGATCAACGACTGCCAGCTCGCGGAGCGCTCCACTTCCAAGAGCTGGCGTGTGAGTGCGACGCTCTGCTCTTCGGAGAGCTTTTCATCACGCGCGACTGCTTTCACGAATGAATCAAGAGCTTCACCGCGCCTTCCGCGTCCCATGGCCTCCAGCCCTCGATGAACCGCTCTGCCCCACGCAGCACCCTCGCCGCTCGACGGAAGATCGTACGTAAGACGCTCCGCGTGCTGCACCTTTGCGGATTCGGTTACCGTCACGACGCGAAGCGACGCAGCGGCGGCAGTGGTCAGGCGATTGTGCGCCGCACTCGTCGCGCGCTTCATCTCGGCCGCGGTCCGCTCGGCGCGCCGGCGCCCCGGCGCTTCCGACACCCGCATCCGCATCGGCTTCGCGAGACTGTCCAGCGAAATTCCGAGTGCGCTCCATAGCGATTCGTCCTGCACAGGTCCCTGGGAGTTCTCACGTTCGCATCGCGCGACGATTAATTCCCGCTTGGCCCGAGTTGCGGCGACGTAAAGTAGTCGTGCTTCCTCCGCATCGATGAATCGCGCTTCGCTCTCTTCCATCTCCGCCCAGCCGACGGGCTGCGCGATTCTGAACTTCCTGGAACCGATTCCCCCCTCCTTGTACTCGATCACCACACCGCCCGTCGACTGTGCACCCGCACCTCGCACTACGTGGATCGTCGGTGCATGCTCCTTCCTGTCAAGCGGTGCGGCGAGGATCACGACCTCCGCTTCCAGCCCCTTCGCCTTGTGCAGATTCATGATGCGCACCGCATCGACGAGACCGGGCCGCAGCGGCGCGTCGGCGGCTTCCGAGCGCAGGAGCACCGCGATTCGCTCCATCGCGTTGGTGAGTCCGGAATCCCCGAGCGTCGACGCTGAGCGAAGGCTTTCGACGAGATGCAGTAGCGCGCCGGCGCGTGCGTCGCCGAGAATCTGGCCGGCGGCATGAAAGAGCAGCCCTGTGTCGCCGAGAATCCGTTCGACGAGTACGTCGGCCGCGTGCCGCTGCGCCATCGACCACCACTCGTGGAGTACGAGTAGCGCGCTCGCGACCCGATGCGCCTCTGGCGGCGGCGCGTGGGTAACGACGAAGCGAATGCCGAGGCGGTGAGCGTCGAAGAGATCGGAGGGACTCATCCCGAAAAAAAGCCCCTCGAGAGCCGCAACTACGGCGACGGAGTTCTCCGGATCTGCGATGGCGCGCAATACGATCAGAAGCTCCTCGAGCTCGTGCTCCTGAGGGAGCTGCGCGCCAGTGGTGGTCGCCGGCACATTTCGCAGCGCGAGCGCGCGCGCATAACTCTCGATGGGCTGCTTCGTCGCCGTCAGGATGAGAAAGTCACCTGCCGACCGCGCTCCACTTGCGATGCGCTCGGCGATCCACGACGAAAGCATCGCCGCATCCGCATCGAGAATCGCGTTCTTGTTGTTCTCGTCAGGACAGACCGAATACGAATAGATACCGTCCACTCCATCCGCATCCTTCGTCGTCTGCATTTCGCTGAACGGGGCCTGCTCCGCCGTTGCCTCGGTCGGAAACTCGCGCTGGAAGTAGTCGTTGACGAATGTGCCGATGGGACGAACCGAGCGGAAGTTACGCGTGAGGGCGAGCACTGCTCCGCAAGCGCTCAGCCGTTGCTTTACGAGCTCGTATGTCTGGATGTCGGCGCGACGGAAGCGGTAGATGCTCTGCTTTGGATCGCCGACGACGAAGAGAGCGCCGGGGCGCGGCACGACGGTGTGCCAGTCGTTGCCCTGATCGGAGCTCGACGCGAGCAGAAAGCACACCTCGGCCTGAATCGGATCGGTGTCCTGGAACTCGTCGACGAGGAGATGAGCAAAGCGGCCTCCGAGCTCGTCGCGCACCGACGGATGCTCGCGCAGCAGCTTGGCGGCGAGAGCGAGCAGGTCCTCGAAGCCGAGCTGCCCCGTAAGGAGCCGCTCCCGTTCGAAGTCTCTTCCCGCTCGCTGCAGGATGCGCATGACGAGCGGATACCGATGCTCGCGCCAGCGTTGCAGCACACTCGTGATCGGGCCGGCGAGGAGCGACGCGAAATCCTCGCCGAGATTCTTCGCCGCGGTCTTCACATCTTTCGTATCGCCCCACCTCTTTTGCGTCACCTTGCATCTGGAATCCGTGATACCATCGATCGTATCGCAGAAAGCCACGACGGTGTGCCAGCCGCGGATCCGATGCTGGAACTCGAGCTGACGCACGAGCCCCATCAAGGAATCCCATCCATCCAGAGGCTCCTGGCGCGGCATCATCGCGCGGGCGCGCGCGAGCAACGCTTCGAGTGCACGCCGACAGGGAGCCACGTCCGGTGCATCTACCTCGACGAGCGCGAAATCGACATCGGGATACGACATCACGGTGGAAAACGCGCCGTTGAGTTCGCGAGGGTCGACGCCGACTTCGCTCAACCGCTTGACATCTTCATCGCCGGCGAGCTTCGCGCGTTCGACCCATCTCCGCCAGAAGGATTCCTTGAGCTCCGACCAGTCCTCGTCGCTTACCTCCTGAAAGTTGGGATCGAGCGCAACCTCGAGTGGCCTCTCGCGCAGCAGTCGCCCGCAGAACGCATGAATCGTCCCGAGAAACGCGCGATCGAGTTCGCGAAGGGCGCGATCGAAGCGCCCTCCGAGCTCGCTGTCCGTCGACTCGTCGCGTACACGCTTCTCGAGCTCCAGCTGAAAGCGCTCGCGAAGCTCGTTGGCCGCCTTGTGCGTGAATGTCACCGCGGCGATGCGGTCGACGGGCACCCCACGCGCGACGTATGCCATCATGCGCGCCACGAGCGATGTGGTCTTCCCGGACCCCGCGCCGGCCTCGACGAGCATGTTCATGTCGAGCTCTGTGACGATTCGCTCCCGCGCGAGCGAGTCGTCGAAGGCCGGGAGCATTTCCGTCATTTGTCCTCGGGTGGAGAGCGCCGCGCGCGCATCGACACGAGCGCAGGGAGCGTTTCGTTTTCCGCTGCCCAGGTGGCACGCGGTGACGTCACATCGAACAGCCCATGGCTCACTCTGCAAATCGTCTGATGGTCGCAGTAGGAGCAATCGTCTGTGTCGACCGTCGGGACGAACGTTCCCCCCGAGATGTACTCCAGCAGCGACGCGATGAGCGCGCGCGCGGGGACGAGGTCATCGGCAGAGTAGGCGATGATCGCGTTATCGCCGCGTTGCGTGGGGAAGCGGTACTCGAAACGCGTCACGAGCGTCCCCATGCGATTCTGCAGGGCGCCCGCGTACAGCGCCGGCTGCAGATGCCGTCCGCCGTTGAAAATCCCCTTCTTCGTCGACTTCGTGAATCTCCCGGCGCTCCCGGTCTTGTAGTCGATCACGCGAAGCGTGCCGTCGCCAAGCGCATCGACCCGATCGATCCATCCAGCGACGCGAAGAGTGCGGCCATCACCGAGCTCGTACTCGCCAGCCGGCTCCTTGCCGCCGAACTGGAGCTCTACGTATCGCCAGATGCCGGCCTGGTCGCTGGCAGCGAGATCGCGCTCCATTGTGAGAAACGCATTCGCCGCGTGACGCAGCTCCGCGGCCTCCGCCTCGAATACGGCGAGCCCCGGCGGAGGAACATCGTCGCGCCAGCGCGCGATGTTCTCCTCCGTAATCGCGAAGAGCATCGCTTCGGCCGCGGGGCCTGCGAGCTCGCTCTGCCTCGCACCGAAGCCTCTTATGAACTCTTCGAATATCTCGTGGAGGATCAGGCCGCGTTGGCGCTCGTCGAGCCACTGGGTCGCGTCGAATTCCGGATCGTCGGGGAGATAGAGGGAGAGTCCGTATCGATATAGCCACGAGAGCGGACACCTGGAGAGACGCTCGAGCTCCGATGCCGAGATCGGGCGCGCGTTGGCGCCGGTGGGATCCAGCACAGTACCAGCCTGCGGCACGAGCCCATGATACGCAGTGAGATCGGCACCACGTGAGAGCGCGAGTGCGTTGAGTCCGCCGCCGAGCATCGGGAAAGACTCGTGGACGAGCGCGTCGGCGTCGAGGAGGAGCGCGCCATCGGAGAGCGCATCGAGCCACACGTCACGAGCGTCGAGCAACCCGAGCGCCGGCGTTGTGCCGCCCACGGCACGCGCCGGAACGGCGGACGCCGGCGGACGAAGCGCGGCGCGAAGGTCTTCGTACGAGAGCGTCGACGATTTTTTCGCGATACGCCATGCCTGTAACAAAGTCGGAGCTGGCCCGCTCTCGCGAGATGCCAACGATGTGCTGGTCGCATGGGAGAGGGTGACGTGCCCACGCACTGAGGCGAGCGTCGCGGCCAGCGCGAACGCTGCGTCGTCGCGCCGTTGAAGCGACGTAATCAGCGCGCCTCCAGGGATGGCGCGACGGATTGCATCGGGGAGGAGTGGATCCTGACGCCCACCGCCCATCGTACGCTCGGCATCCATCCCCGCGATGAACAGGCGCTTTCGACCGGTGGACCCTGCGTGCGCGAGGTCGCTCAGGTGCAGCATCCCGCCAGCGACGCTCCACGGTTTGCGCTCGCCGGTAACGAGCGGCCACGCACGCAAATCCGAAAGCGCATCTCTGAGCGCGGCGAGAGCGCTCACGAACGATGTGTTCGCCTCCTCGAGCGCAGCGATCTGAGCAAGTCTCGCTTGAAAGCGCAGCACCGTCTGCTGCTCAGCGATGCCCTCGATCGGCAGCATCGCGAGCCAGAGCAGCGTCGATTTCGCGAGCCCGGAGATCGAAGCACGAACGCTGCGGTCGCTGCCACGCTCCGGGACTTCGGGAGCAGCAGCCAGCAGCGCGCGCAGAAGGCTGGAGAGCGCGGCGCTTCCGCGGCGCCGCGCATCGAGTCGCTCGGCATGTTCCTCCGCGGTCTCGTCCTCTTCGCGACGCAGCCTGCTCAGATATCCCGTGCTTTCGATTCGCTCGATCGCCTGCTCGTAGCGTGCCCGCCCCCATCCGATCTTGAGGGAGCGGAACTCGCGTGCGAGCGCTGGGGAGCTGACGTCGGAGTTTGCCACATGCAGCTCGCCAGCCTCGAGTGCCTGCCGTAGAACATCCGCTGGCATTCCGTCGTCAAGCCAGTGGAACCAACGCTCGAGTGCACGTCCGAGGCGCGTGCGGGTGAGCGGCACGCCGTGCAGCATTGATGCCCCGATCCCCAGCTGCTGGCAGAGCGCATCGAGGGCAATTCCGTAGCTGTCGACATCCGTCGCCACGATCTCCACCTCATCCCACCGTAGTCCCTCGGCGACGATCCGTCGGCAGATTTCGCGCAGCTCCTCGGATGGCGTCGCCGCCGCAAAGACATCAATGCGGACGGCCTCCTCATCGACGTGTGACGCGTCCTCTCCTCCGACGGTGCTGGTGGACAACCACGACAGCGGCGAGAGTCGCGGCAGCGCGGTGGCGCTCGGCGATGCGTGCCCCACACCCCACTGATTTGCGACGACGGTGAGCAGCTGTGATGGCGCGTCGCTCCCCAGCACCGGATCCGCTGCGAGAACACGCGCACCGTGCGCGCCCAGTCGCTGCATCAGCTGTCCGGGAAGACCTCGCACCATGAGAGCGGGGGCGAAGTAGATCAGACCATCGAGAACGAACGGCGCCTCGCGATCGAACGAGGACAACGCAATTCGAAAGAGCTCCGCGGGGTCGGCGAGTTCTTCCGCGGCCAGAAGATGCTCGTAGTGCGCGAGCACTGCGGGAACGTCGAACGCTGGCGAGTCGCGCTTTACCGCATCGCGGATCGTCTCCGTCGACACTGCCGCAGTGCGAAGCTCGAGGATCGAGTCGCGCAGCGACTGGCGAAAGCCAAGACTGCTTCCGAGTGCCGAAAACGCGGAAGTCGCACCGGGGTCCCCAATAACGATGTCGAGCGAGCGATTCACGAGCGCGCCGATCTCGATGTCGTTCCCCGCGCGAATTCCACGCTCGAATAGCGGGAGAAAGGCGAGCTCCTCGGCGATCGTTCGAAGAGTCGTCGCTTCCCATCCGATCCATCCGCCGGTTTCGCGGGCGAGGGCGGTGAGATGCTCGCGTCCAAAGTTGATGTCCGGCCCGACGAGACGTTTGCGCACGAAAGGATGTTCGCGCGTGGCCGCCACGAGCGAGCCGCGAAAATGAGAGCGCAAAGGTGCGGACTTCGATTCGTAGTTGCTCAAGGTATCCGCCTGCTCGCGCCGCGCCCACGTGGCTCATGCGCGAATGCATGAGCGATGGCAAACGCTGTCGGTTGTGACTCTTTCAACTTGACGTGATCCTCTGACAGCCGCCGTCGGATCGAGCCGCGTTACGCGGCCGGACCGCCGTTTCCGTTACACATCCTCATCCCCGTCGGCGCCATCATCGCGGCGAAGCGCGCATCCTTCCGCAGTGCATCGTACGTCGGGTCGCACGCGAGGCCGTTCCAGTCCGGCTCCGCGTCGTGGCGCGCGACACTCCTCCCGATCCACACCAGCGCCGAGTCGGTCTGCCCCAGCGCCAACAGCGCATGCGCCATGTCGAGCGCTGGCACCGTGCCGGCGCCCTGCCCGCGTCGGAGCTCGGACATCAGTGCAGCAGCGTCCGCTTTCCTGCCCGCACGCATATACGCCCACATCGCTGCACTGCGCACGCCGAGCGATGCACGCGCGACTCCGAGCGCGCGATCCGCGTCGCGCGCCGCGCTGTCGGCGTGCCCCCCGAGCAGCTCCGCCTCGATCAGGTTTACGTAGAGGCCGCCGAGCGTCGAGTCGATCGCGAGCCCTGCACGTGCAGCGGCGGCGGACTCGTCATAGCTGCGCGCATCGAGCAGCGTGAGGCTCAGCGTCTGATCGGTGACCGCCGTGAGTGGATCGAGCTGGTAGGCCATCTTCGCGTGCGCCACCGCCTGGTCGACCTCGCCCATCCCAAGTAGCAACTCGGCGTGCCACTGATGCACGAGTGGATTCGATGGATCGAGCGAAACACTCCGCTCCAGCTCCCTATCCGCATCGGCCCAGCGCCATTGATGCACGCGCACATCGCCGAGCGCGAGATACGCGTCGGCCAGCCCCGAGTCGAGCGCGAGTGCGCGCTGCGCGTGCGCCTCCGCGAGCGGGATGACGGAATCCGCGCGCGCGCCTCCGTAATTCGGAAGCAGATCGTACGCCATTGCGAGTGCCGCATGCGCGCGCGCGAACGTCGAATCCGCCGTGATCGCCTGTTTGAAGTAGTCGATCGACCTCCAGAGCGAAGGCGCTCCGCCCTTGGCGAAGTAGTAACGACCCTGCAGGAACAGATCGTAAGCCGAGAGGTCGCTCGTTCCGCGCGGCGCGTGCGCCGCCGCGAGTCTTGTCGCGTCCGCGCTGTCGCCATTCTTGCCGGACAGCGTTGGGTACAGCGCCACGGTGATCGCGTGCGTAAGCTCGTCCTGCACCTCGAAGACGTCTTTCACCTCGCGCTCGTACGAATCGCTCCATACCGCGAGCCCGCTCGCGGTATTCACGAGCTGCGCGGTTACGCGGAGCCGTCCGCCCGCACGACGGACACTCCCCTCGAGCACGTCGCCGACGTGTAGCGCCTTGCCAACCTCCTGCGCGCCCACGGACTGCTCGCGGAAGGTGAAGGATGAGCTGCGTGCCGCGACCTTGAGCCCTGGCACGCGCGCGAGCGCCGTCGTCAGCTCGTCCGCCATGCCATCCGCAAAGTACTCTGTCGCCGTATCGCGACCGACGTTGGCGAACGGCAGCACCGCGATCGAGTGTGCGGCAACGTCGCCGCCCGGCATCATGCCGGACATCCCGCCCACGCCTCCCGCTCCCTTTCGATTTCGCGCGCTCACTCCGATCGCCGCGACCACCAGCACAGCGGCGGCGGCGGCGATCGCCCACGCCTTCGCGCGACTCTTTTTCGCGCCGACGGCGAGAGGCACCATCGATCCGCTCGTCGTCAGCATCGCATCGAGCGCAACGAGGACTTGTTCCGCACTCGGTGGCCGGTCGGCGGGTCGCTTCTCGAGCAGCCTCATCACCAGCGACGCGAGCGCGGGCGGCGTGCTCGGACGGCGCTCGCCAACCGCCGTGATGGCTTCGGTGGCATGCGCTGCGAGCGTCGCCTGCGCGGTACGTCCGACGAACGGTGGAGTGCCGGTAAGCATTTCGTAGGCGGTCACTCCGAGTGCATACAAGTCGGCGCGACCGTCCATCGTCGGATCCGCGGCTGCCTGCTCCGGCGCCATATATGCCGGCGTTCCGAGCGCGACACCGAGCGAGGTGTTCATCGTCCCCGGCGACATCGTGGACGCGGTGACGGCCTTCGCCACCCCGAAGTCCGCGACGAGCGCGTGTTGCTTCGTCAGCATCACGTTCTCCGGCTTGATGTCGCGATGTACGACGCCGTGCTCGTGCGCGTACGCGAGCGCTCCGGCAACGTCGCGCAAAATACGAACGGTGTCAGTCAGCGGGAGCTCGCCCTCGCGCACGATCCGCGCGCGCAGTGATTCGCCTTCGATGAACGGCATCGTGTAGAACGGGAGCCCGTCCGCCTCTCCCGCGGTGAGTAGCGGCACGATGTGCGGATGCTGGAGACGCGCCGCCATCGCGACCTCACGCCGGAACCGCTCGACGGAAACCGCGTGCGCGAGCTCCGGCGGCAACACCTTCACCACCACGCTGCGGCCGAGCGTCGTCTCGGTCGCGAGAAAGACGCGCGACATCCCGCCGCCGCCGAGCTCGCGCTCGATGCTGTAATTCGCGCCGAGTGAAGACTGGAGCTGTTTCTTCAACTGCTCGGATTCCACGGGCGCACTCCGAAAAAGTTCCGAAAGATGAAGATACGGAACAGGGACCGCGACAGCCACCGGCGTGTATCATCTGTTCACCAACTGCTTCGCTCCAGCAGGTCCAGAAGGAGCTCACGGTACCTCAGGGAATTCGTCAACCAGGCGGAACTCGTATGACAAAGCTCCTTGGAATCTTCGCGATCGCCCTCTCCGTGCCCGCCGCTGCCCTCGCGCAGCGCGGAAACGACGCACGGCGCCAGGATCCCGGCCAGCGTAGCTCTGGCGGCTCGCGCACCGAGTCGCGGGAGGCGCGCGGCAGTTACGGCGGAGGCGACCGCGGTCGCTCCAGCGACCAGCGCTCACAGCAGAGCTACGACTCACATCCGGGCTATCGGGATCGCTCCACGCCGCGTGTCGAGTCGCGCAACAACTCCGGATGGGGACGCGACAATCGCAGCCAATCGTCGACTCGCGTCGGTTACGGCAGTCGTGGCAACGATAGTCCGAACTACGGCAGTCGCGGCGGCGATCGTTCCAACTACGGCAGTCGAGGCGGCGATCGTTCCAACTACGGCAGTCGCGGCAACGATAGTCCGAACTACGACAATCACGCGCGCGCCGATGTTCGCTATCGCGGCGACAATCACTACCGCGTCGACGATCACGATCGCGTCGACAATAACTATCGCGACTATCGCGGCTATCGTCCGTCGACGTCCTATCGACTCGGCTACGGGTTCCGCGGCGGCTTCTCGCACGACTACATTGGACCACGCCACGTGTGGCGGCTCGAAGGCGGCGGACGCGATCGCTTCTTCTTTCGCGGCTTCTACTTTCGTGTTGCGTCATACGACTATGTGAACGCGGATGACTGGTACTGGGATCGTGACAACGTCATCATCTACGACGATCCCGACAACTCGGGCTGCTACCTGGCCTTCAATACCCGACTCGGCACCTACCTGCACGTGGAGTTCGACGGTAATTGATCCGATCGCGCACGAAG
>JBDTJH010000041.1:0-8026 GCA_039935955.1 Gemmatimonadaceae bacterium | reverse complement strand
TCGCGAGGCTCTTGGCCAGCTCTAAACTACGTCCATAATCAGTGTCTCACTGGACCAATTTCCGGAGAGAAGACCATCATATCCGACTGTCAGCTTAAGATTGGACCTAAACAGGGTCAAACCGCGGGGTTCGTGACGCTCTTTGGCGTTGCGACGCACAAAGCAATTACGCTGATCGCGCATTATGACCATCCCGTACGGCATGAGGGAGAACGTGGGGGCCTGCAGCGGCCATACGCCAGCGACCGAGCGACTTGGACCTATTTTGATGACGGCTGTCATTACGGGACTCGGTCTCTTGCCGCTCGCAATCGGAGGCGGCGATCCCGGACGTGAGATCGAGGGACCGCTCGCAGTGGTGATACTCGAGGGAGTCGTGACATCGACTGTCTTGAGCCTGTTCGTGCTGCCGGCGCTTGCGTTACGCTTCGACTTGCTGGAACTCGATACGTGACGCCGATCCTTCGCGTCACACTCCTCTACTCGCTGGTACCGGTATGCTTTACGATCCTGGGCGCGATCATCAGCACGTGCTGGCCAGCGATGCGGCGACTCCGGAGCCACATGTTGCATCTCGCAGCGGGAGTGGTTTTCGCGGTTGTCGCCGTAGAGTTGCTGCCGGAGATCCAACGACGCGCGCTTGTCGGGGATGTTGTTCTTGGATTCGCGCTGGGTATCGGAACGATGCTAGGAGTAGATCGTGCGTTGGCCCGTATGCGGAGCAAAAACACCGAAGAGACGGACGGCGCAGTTGAGAGACCGCCGCAGGTTCCTGACCGAGTTCGCGACACTTCCGATCCTCCGCGCGCCATTATCGCCGTCGGCCTTAGCCTCCTCGTTGCAATCGGCATTGACTTCTTGCTTGACGGATTGTTGCTAGGCGTAGGATTCGCCGCCGGCGCGAAGATCGGGATCTTGTTAGCGCTCGCCGAGGCTGCAGAGCAGTTGAGCGTGGGGCTCGCAGTCGCCGGCGAAATGATGCGCGCGGGGCTCAAGCGCACTCGAGTCATCACGATCGTCTCGGCACTCGGCAGCTTGGTGTTCGTAAGCGCTGTACTCGGGGCGACGGTGCTCAGCCGGCTCTCCGGAGGAGCGATGGAAGTGGTGCTTTCCTTCGGCGTGGCAGCGCTGCTCTATCTCGTGACCGAAGAGCTACTGCGTGAAGCTCACGAGGAACGCGAGACGACAACGGGTACGATGATGTTTTTTACGGGCTTTCTGATTTTTCTTGTGATCGGGATGACGTTGAAGTAGGCGGTGAGGAACGACTTCTTCTTAGGAGTTTCCCTGACACCAGCTTCCGAACGTCCAGGGAAAGCCCTTTCGACGTGTCAACCCGCTCTTGATTCTGCTCTTTCGCTCCGTTCTCCTGAGTCGAGCGGACCGCGAGTTGTACCTTGAAAAAACCAGCTACATCCTTTTCACCAATCGTTCGCGTGCACGAGCCTGCGAGCGACTGGACGCACGTGGCTCACCTCGGTCGGGGTCACCGCGCTCTGCTCGGCCTTCAGTAGCTGTCGCGCCGTGAGCTCTGTGATCTGCTCCTCGGTGTGCTCACTTTGATTAGCGCCCAAACCCCCGCCCGGCGCAGCACCAGCACCCGTTTCTGGTGCGCCCGCGTAGCCGGATTTCGTGAGGTTGCCGCTCGCCCACGCCGCCTTGTGCAATCCTCGATTCCCGGCGCGCACGTCCTGCGCCGACAGTTGACGCAATGCGATCTCGAGATTCCACCGCGCGTCACTGTCACGCGCGTCGAGGAGAAGCGCTGCCTCGTACGAGTCGATTGCCGCGCGCAACGATCCGCGGCGGTCAGCCGCCAACCCCGCAAGCCGCATGTAGCTGTTGCCGAGGTTGTAGTAGCAGCGTTCCTGTAGCGCGACCTTGCCGGACAGCGCACTGCGGAACATCGGAATTGCCTTCTCGTATTCTGCGAGTCGATACAGGGATAACCCGCTATCATAGTCGACCGGAGGCAACGCATCTGGCCGCTTGGCAGCCACGATCGTTCTTGCCAGAGCGCGAAACTGATCAAATGCCGCTCGGTATTGCCCATGGCGATACGCGGATTCCGCCGCATCCTCTTGGGATTGCGCTTTCTGCGCAGCCAACGAAACCGTCGCGCCGAATGGCGCGAGCAGTATCGGCAGCATTGTGAGACGGAGCGCAACGATTCTCATTCCCGTATCACGCGTAGCTCCGCCGACGGTAAACGGCCGCGAACATTTCCAGCGCCAGCACGAGAAGCGCCAAGGCTAGCGGCCGCTGAAAGCGGTCAGTCGCTGTCTGCGACGTTCGCGAAACTTCCTGATGCCGATCGACCAGCGAGAGGTCGGTAATCAGCGGTCTTACCGATGCGGTTCCTTCCCAGTGGATATAGTGACCGCCCGTTTCCTCGCTCGCCTCTTGAAGCAAGGGCTCCATCAGCCGCGAGACGACGGCAGTTCCGGATGTGTCGCGGTGCACAGTGAGGGCTCCGGTAGAGCCGCGCTCCGGGATCTCTGCACCTGCAGCTGTCCCAATCCCAATCGCGAATACTCGAACGCTGTCCTGCGCAAGTCGGTTAATCCGCGCAGCGAAGCCGTCCGAGTCTCCCTTCATATTCTCTCCATCGGAGAGCAGGACCGCCGCGCGTCCGCCGGACGACGCACCGCGCTCGAAGAGTGTAGCGACAATCGCCATTGCTGCCTCGATGTTCGTCGACGGATCGGGAATGTCCTTCGTGCTCGCCGCCTCGATGAACTGCTCGAAGGCAGAGTGGTCTACCGTGGGCGGCAGCTGGAGGAAGGCACTCCCGCCAAATACCACGAGGCCCACGCGATCGCCGGGAAAGCTGCGCGCAATCGTGATCGCCGCGTTCTTTGCGGCAACGAGGCGCGACGGCCCTACGTCTTGCGCGTTCATGGAGCGCGAAAGATCAAGCATGAACACGATGTCGCGCGCGGGGGTCTTCACAGTCGCGCGTGGCGCAAGACTCTGCGGGCGAGCGAGGGCCAGCAGCAGAAAAGTGAGCGCCGCCAGATCAAGGGATTGTATAAGTAGGTGCTGACGTTTTCCCGGAAGTGATGAAGACAGCTGGAGAAGCGTTGCATCGCCCACGACGGAAATCGCCGAATTGCGCCGGAGATTCCCGCGATGAAGGATCACTGCCATGAGAGGTAGCAGCAGCCCTAACAGAACGAGATAACCTGGCGAGGCAAACGTCACGGTCCACACTGACG
Organism: Gemmatimonadaceae bacterium; assembly: GCA_039935955.1. GTDB lineage: Bacteria > Gemmatimonadota > Gemmatimonadetes > Gemmatimonadales > Gemmatimonadaceae > FEN-1250. The sequence goes on along the minus strand of JBDTJH010000041.1, from coordinate 4,808 downwards.
TCACGGGAGGCGCCTGGACCAAGAGACGCGAAGCACGAGCTCCAGCAGGAGGAGCACGGTTGCTGGGACTAGGAATAACGCATAGTACTCTCGGTACGTGAGGACCTCGGGGAGATATCGTTGCGTCTTCTCGACTCGGTCGATCGCGTCCATAATGCCGGCTAGCGCGGCCGGGTCGGTGGCTCTGTAGAAACGGCCCCCCGTGATCGAAGCAATCCGCTGCAACACATCTTCCTCGCGAGCGGACAGCGACGGGATGACGCCGATCGTGTAGACACGGATTGCGAGTGCGCGGGCGATCTCGGCGGCCTTGATTGGATCTGGAGATCCCGTGTTGTTCCCGCCGTCGGTGAAGAGCACGATCACACCGCTTCCCCGCGGAAGGTTCTGGAGGTGTTCTTCGCTCATCGCCAATCCGGTTCCGATCGCGGTACCGTCCGGCAGCATGCCATTGCCCACCTGCCGCAGCAGGTCGAGCAGTACGTCCCGGTCGGGTGTGAGCGGCACCTGCGTGAACGCTCCGTTGGCGAAAACGACCAGCCCGAGAAAATCACCTTGGCGGTGCTCGACGAATCGCGCTAGCGCCGCGCGGGCAACCTCCAGCCGGCTGTCGGGAGCGGCGTCGACCGAGTTCATGCTACTCGAGACGTCGAGCATGCAGATGATGTTACGACCGCGGATCGGGAGGTTCCGTGCGTCGCCTGCGCTCCGGGGTCGCGCGAGCGCCAGAATCATTAGCGCAAGCGCACTCGCGCGAAGCACTGCGGGAATCGCGCGCCATCGGGCACCGCGGCCTGCGTCGAGTCGGAAGTAGGCAAGTGGCGGGAACGAGATGAACGCCGCTGGCGCACGAGTCACCTTCGGACGAAACACCCAGAAGCAGCCGGCAACGAATGGCAGCAACGCGAGGACAGTCGGGTTGGCAAACTGCATCAGCGTTGTTCGTCTGCGCGGGCACGCACGTCCTCGGGAGCGCTCGCAGACACGGACGCGCGCTGTGGCGTATGGTTCCATCGATCGAGCAATCGCACTGCCGCGGCCAGAAAGTTGCGCGCCGCCGATTCGTTGGGACGGAGTCGAGCGAACTTTACGAGATCCGCTTCATCGAGCAGCGTTTGACATTCCGTCGCTTGCCCGTCGGCTCGCAGTTCCGGCGGGAGGGCGGCGACTAGTTCTGATGTTGTGAGTTCTGTCGCGCACAAGGCGAACGCGTCTTCGAGATAGAGGCGCAGCACCCCCGCCACCTGCTCGTAATGTTGCACGACCGCGCCGCGAGCAGGCCAACGCTGGGCCTCGACTTCGGCCAATCGGGCGCGCGCGCTTTCGTACGAGTTTCGAGCGTGGTCGGGCGGACCAGTAATTGGCGCCGCATGCTCGCCGCGACGACGGGCGCGCCTGACGACCCCATACAGAATGAGAAGTGCCATTGCCAGCAACGCGATCGCAGGAACGCCCGGCGCGAAGCGGTGGTTCTCCAAAGGGGCGAGATCCTTAATGTCACGCAACGCTTGGTTCCCAGGCGGGAGCGACGCGACAATGTCGATCGCAACTGGCAGACTACGAAGCGTGTCCGCCGGTGCGCCCGCTGCGGGGACGTACGCGAGCGCCAACGAGGGGACGCTGGTTGATCCCGGCCGAAAGAAGACGAAGCGCATTTGGCCGGCGAAGTCGCCTTCTGACAGGCGCGACAAACTATCCACCGAAACCACACTGACGCCGTCGGGCAAGGAATCACGAGCGTGGGCCGTCTGCTCAAGCAGTCGCGCGCTCACGCCGAGTCGTGCCTCCACGCGAACGGTGATTGGCTCACCAACGGCGGCGTGTACGGAACTCGCTTTCACGACGAGTGTTTGCGCGAAGCTCGCTGACGGGAACATTGCGGCACTGAGCACAAACGCCACGCCCACTCCGCGCGTTCGAATCCTGCGCCTTGGGATCACCGTCGGCCGGCGTGCTCGCGCCGGCGAAAGAGCGAGCGAAGCGGCGTGATGTATTGCTCGTCCGTCGCGAGGCGAAGGAAGTCAACGCCCTGCTGCCGCAGCGAGCGCTCGAGTGCCACATCGAACTCCGTCGCGCGCCGTTGCAGCTGCTCGCGGACGGCGTGGTCCGACGTGTCGATTACCCGCCAGCTGCCGATCTCCGGGTCGCGAAGCGTCATGAGCCCGACGTCCGGCAGCTCGCGCTCGCGCGGGTCAACGAGCTGCGCGGCGATTGTATCGTGCAGCCTCGCTGTCGCCGCAAGCTCGCGCTTGTGACCAGTCGCCATCCAGTCCGAGATGATGAACACCACGGACCGTCGGCGAAGCACGCGATTCGCGAACGCAAGCGCCGGGCGCATATCAGTGCGCCGGCCACAGGGCTGACACGACAGCAACTCACGGAGGAAGCGGAGTGCGTGGCGCCGTCCCTTCCTGGGGGGTAGGAAATGCTCTACGCGATCGGTGAAGAGCACCGCGCCCACGCGGTCGTTATTGCGAACGGCAGTCATCGCGAGCACTGCGCTCAATTCCGCCGCAAGCTCCGACTTCGTCCGCACTCGGCTGCCAAATCCCTCGGAAGCGCTCAGATCGATCAGGAAGAGCACCGTGAGCTCGCGTTCTTCGACGTAGCGCCGTACGAAGACCGCGTCGGCCCGCGCGGTGACTCTCCAATCGATGCTCCGAACGTCGTCGCCCGGCGTATACTCGCGCACGTCCGCGAAGTCGACGCCGCGCCCGCGAAAGGCACTCGAGTATTCGCCGGTGAGTGTTTCGGTGATGACGTGACGGCTCCGTAGATCGAGCAGCCGCACCCGGTGCAACACGTCCGCCAACGTGGGGCGAGCACCTCCGGTGACTGGCTCATCAGGGGCGTGCGAAATGCGGCTCACGCGATTCTCACGGAACCGGAACGGTGTCGAAGATCCGCGCGACGATGGTATCGGAGGTGACATTTTCCGCGTCGGCTTCGTAGGTAAGCAGAACCCGATGACGGAGAACGGCTGCACCGAGTGCCTTGATGTCGGCGGGAGTCACGTAGCCGCGACCGTCGAGGAAGGCGTGCGCCTTGGACGCGCGAACGAGGGAAACGGCCGCCCGTGGGCTCGCACCGTAGGCTATGAGCGGCGCGAGCTCCGGCCGACCTGCGGCGATCGGGTCGCGCGTGGCCCGCACCACGTCGAGCGCGTACTCTCTGGCGCGCCGATCGACGTAAATATTGTCGACGACGTCCCGCGCACGTAACACGTGGGTTGCGTCGATTATAGGACGCACGGTGAGGTCGGGCCGCGAGCTCATGTGCGCCAACATCTCGCTCTCTTCGGCGCGGTCGGGGTATGTCACCACGAGCTTCAACATGAAGCGGTCGACCTGCGCTTCGGGCAGCGGATACGTTCCTTCCTGATCTATCGGGTTCTGCGTGGCGAGTACGAGAAACGGTTCTTCGAGCGGATACGAGGCGCCACCGATCGTCACCTGATGCTCCTGCATTGCCTCGAGTAATGCGCTCTGGACCTTCGCCGGCGCGCGGTTGATCTCGTCCGCGAGGACGATATTCGCGAAGATCGGTCCCCGTTGGACGACGAACTCTCCAGTCCGTTGATTGTACACCATCGAGCCGACTAGATCGGACGGCAACAGGTCGGGAGTGAACTGGACGCGTTGGAAGCGACAGCTCACTGCGGTCGCGAGCGTCCGCACGGCGAGGGTCTTCGCGAGCCCCGGCACCCCCTCTACCAACACGTGTCCGTCGCCGAGCAGTCCGATCAGGAGTCCGTCGATCAACGCCCGTTGCCCGATCACCGTTCGCGCGAGCTCAGCGCGAAGCACGTCGACGAATCGATTCTCTTCTCGCACGCGAGCGTTCAGCGCCTCGAGCTCTGCCACGCTCTTGAAATCGCCAAAGGAATCGACAGGCTGCATGATTTATTGAATGCTCGAAATGACTGCCGACAAACGCCGGCCTTCTAAGAGTGGAAATGATTTTTCGCTACCGAATCAATGCTTCTAGCACGCGTCGCAGACTTTGTTGTCGCGCAGGCCTTCAAATCCCTCCCTTGCCACGATCGGTGTCATTACGAGCGCAGCAACCGCATCCGCCCACCACCAACCGAAGATCGTGTTCAGCGCGAGGCCACCGAGCACAATCGCTGAGAGATACATGCACAAGTTCGTCTGCATCGCATCCGCGCGAAGCGCGCGACTGCCGAGCCCGACTGCGACTTTTCGCTTCGCCCGAGCCAGGATCGGCATGATCACCACGGATAGCGCTGCGATCACCATCCCGCTGAGTGTTTGACGTGGTGCCTCGTGCATCCAGAGCGCGAACCCTGCATCGACAACGAGATACGCGCTCAAGGCTAAGAAGCAAGCGCCGATCGCTCGCAACGAGAGACGCTCGACGCGCTCTCGTCGATCTGGATCGAAATCAGCGCGAAATCGCCAGAGCGCTGCGACACTCGACGTGACTTCGATCAGACTGTCTATTCCAAAGCCGACCAGCGCGACACTGCCTGCGAGTGCTCCCGCGATGATCGCAGCAGCACCTTCCCCCACATTATAGCCCAGCGTGACGTACGATAGCGTCCGACCGCGGCGCACGAGCCGAGCTCGAAACTGAGATTCGTCCACGTCAGGTGACGGTACGCCTTCCGCCGAAGTGCTCTGCACAAGAGTCTTCGTCACGGTTCCCACGCTATCAGGATTCGATCTCCTCAAGAAGCCTTGTCGGTGTAAGAATATGTGTGGGCGACGTCCAGAGCCGGGTTCGAGCGAATCTGGTTCGAACCCGACGCACATCTCGCCATTTCGTGCGTGTCGACCGCCCACGAT
>JBDTJH010000040.1:0-3848 GCA_039935955.1 Gemmatimonadaceae bacterium | reverse complement strand
ACCGTCCGCGCCAGTTCGGTTTCGATCTCTTTCGCGACTGGAGCTTCTGATCGGCCCGATTCTCCTGATCATCAACCCCGCGGCGCGCCGCGGGCGGCTGCTCGAGCAGCGCGCGCGGAACGCAATGCTCGCGGCGGGGGCCGAGCACGATGTGGTGGTGACGTCGCATCAGGGGCACGCGGGCATCGTCGCGAAGGAGCGGGCGAAGGACTTCGCGGCCGTGTTCACGCTCGGTGGCGACGGCACGGCCATGGAGGTGATCGGCGCGCTCGCGCACACACTGATTCCAGTGGGAGTCCTGCCCGGCGGCACCGGCAACCTCGTCGCGCGCGCGCTGCGGACGCCCCGCCGCATCGAGCACGCGGTGCCAGCGCTGCTCGCCGGCGATCTCACCGCCGTCGACCTCGGCTACATCCCCGAATGCGACCGGCACTTCGCCTTCAGCTCGGGCGTCGGCATCGATGCGCGCATGATCGACGAGACGCATCCCGAGATCAAGCGACGGTTCGGCATCGGCGCGTACGTACACACCGGAGTGAAGGTCGGCCTCGACCGCCGTTCGTTTCGCGTGCGAGTGGAGGTGGACGGCGTCGCGATCGAGCGCGAGGCAACCTCGCTCATGGTCGCGAACTTCGGCACGGTACTCGACCGCCTGATCGTGCTCGGCCCCGGCATCAAGCAGGACGACGGGCTGCTCGACCTCTGCGTCTTCTCCCCCGCGAACGCGGCGGACGTGATGCGGATCGCCTTCCGGCTCATCCGGCGCGACTTCCGCACCGACCATGCGATGCTCTTTCGCAACGGCCGGGAGTTCCGCGTCGACTGCGATCCGCCGCAGCTCTACCAGGCCGATGGTGAATTACTCGGCACGACGCCGTATTCCGTGCGCGTCGAGCCCCTCGCAGCGCGGTTGCTCGTCGCCCGGCGTGATTGACCCGACCGTGGTCGTGGGTACATTCGAGTGCATGAGATCGTGACACATTCGATGGGCGCGGTGAGTCGATGAGCGAACGGCAAGGGCACCTGTTCGAGCAGGCGTCGGATGGGATCTTCACCGTGGACGAGACGGGACACTTCACGTCCGTGAATCTCATCATGGAACGCGCGATGGGACACCGTCTTGGCGGTCTGCTCGGCACCCACTGCTGTGATCTGCTCGATGCGGCGCAGCAGGAGGTCGCGCAGAGGCTGTTCCGCGACACGCTTGCCGGGAAGCGGCAGCGCGCCGAGATCCCCTTCCGCGATGTCGCGGGCCGCGATCGCATCGGCTCCATCACCGCGACGCCGATCATCGAGCACGGACGCGTGTCGGGTGCGCTCTGCATCGTACGGGATGTCACGCAGGAGCGCCGTTTCGCCGAGGAGCTTCGCCAGCGGGAGAAGCTGGCCGCGGTGGGTCAGCTCGTGAGCGGCGTCGCGCACGAGCTCAACAATCCGCTGGCGGGAATCAGCGCATTCGCGCAGCTGCTCGAAGGCGCCGGTCCACTGAACGCAGAGCAGCGCGATGCCGTCGACACGATCCAGACGGAGGCGAAGCGCGCCGCGAAGATCGTGTCGAGTCTCCTGCTGTTCGCCAGGCAGCGCCATCCGGAACGCTCGAGCGTCGACCTGAATCGAGTGCTCACCGACACGCTCGCCCTGCGTCGCTTCGTGATGTCCACCGATCAGATCGAGGTCGTCACGGAGCTTGAGGCGGAGCTCCCCGAAACGTGGGCCGATCCCTTCCAGCTGCAGCAGGTATTGCTGAATCTTCTGATCAACTCCGAGCAGGCGCTCCGCGGGCGGAAGGGGAAGCGCAGGCTCACCCTTCGCACTCAACGGAAAGGCGATCGAATCGTGGCGAGCGTGATCGACAACGGTGCGGGAATGTCGGCCGAGATGCTGACACGGATCTTCGAGCCGTTCTTCACGACGAAACCGGTTGGCGAAGGTTCGGGACTCGGACTGGCCATCTCGCACGGGATCGTGCGTCAGCATGGCGGCGTGCTTCGCGCGAGCTCCGAAGAGGGGAAGGGGGCGACGTTCGAGATCGATCTGCCCATTCGTGTCGGGCACGGCGAGACATCGCACGCGGTGCTCGCTGGCGACGCGGCTCAAATTCCGCGGCAGCGCCGCTTCCTCATAGTCGACAACGAGCCCGCGATGCGGCAGGCGCTCCAGCTGCACCTGCGCCGCACGGGGTACTTCGCGGATGCGGTGGGCGACGCGGAGGCAGCGCTCGCGCTGCTGGCGACCAGGAGCTACGGCGCGATCTTCCTCGATCTCCACCTGGCGGAGCTCGGGAGCGAGGCGCTGTTCGCCGAGCTGGTCGAGCGCGATCCCGATCACGCCGGGCGCGTCGTCTTCGCTGCGGGAGACCTCGAGAGCCCGCCCGCGCGGAAATTTCTGCATGGTGCGGGACGGCCGTTCGTCGGCAAACCATTCGCGTTGTCGACGGTTGCGGCACTTCTGATGCAGACGGCCACGCGATAATGTCCACGATTCTCGTGATCGACGACACCCCCGAGGTGACCGCGGTCCTCGGCGCTTTCTTCGAACGCGATGGACATCAGGTGGTTCGCGTGCACAGCGGTGAGGATGGCATCGATGCCTACCATCGCACGCGTCCCGATCTCGTGCTCCTCGATCTGCAGCTCCCCGACATGAGCGGCTTCGATGTCCTCGAGCGCATCAGCGGTGATGAACCGGTGGTCATCATGGTGACCGGGCACGGCGACATTCCGCTCGCGGTGCAGGCGCTGCAGCGCGGCGCGGAGAATTTTCTGGCCAAGCCGGTGGATCTCGATCATCTGCGTGTCGCCGCCGAGCGTGGGCTCGAGAAGGCGCGGCTGCGCCAGCTCGCGCGCTACATGCGTGAGCGGCGTGGGATCAAGGGCGTCGGCGCGCTGCTCGGGACGTCGCCGGCGATGCGCGAGCTCGCGCACCAGATCGAGCTGCTGACGTCGAGCGACCGCACCACGGTGCTCCTCCTCGGCGAGCAGGGGACGGCGAAAGGACAGATGGCGTACGCGATGCACGCGATGAGCGATCGCGCCGACAAGCCGTTCGTCGAGGTCGCATGCGCGGGGGCGGCCGAGGGTGCGCTGGATGCGGAGCTGTTCGGCGATGAGTTCGGGGGCGCGCGCGAGGAGCCTGTGCGGCGGCTCGGGCTCGTGGAAGTGGCGGACAAGGGCGCGCTGCTGCTCGACGAGATCGCCGCGCTCGAGCTACCGGTGCAGGGGAAGCTGTTGCGGCTGCTGGAGGCGCAGAAGTTCCGACGCGTCGGCGGCGTGCAGGACGTCACAGTCGACGTCCGGATGATCGTAACTTCGAGCCGGGATCTGGTGGAGGAGGTGCAGGCGGGACGATTTCGCGAAGATCTCTACTATCGGTTGAGCGTGCTGCCGGTGGTGCTGCCGCCGCTTCGCGCGCGCACGCGCGAGGATATCGTCGCGCTGATCGATCGCATCGCGGGAGAGCTACGGCGTCAGCTGCCGCATGCGCCGGCGGAGCTCTCCGATGGTGCGCTCGACCAGCTGCTGCGCCACTCGTGGCCGGGAAACATTCGCGAGCTGCGCAACGTGCTGGAGCGGGCGATGATCGTGGGTCGCGGCTCGCGCCAGATCACCGTGGAGCATCTACCGCCAGACGTGCGGCGGGCGGGCGGCGCGGTGCAGGCGCGGCACGTGCCTCGCTCGCTGCACGACGTCGAGCGTGCGCACATCGAGCGAACGCTGCGCGCGCACAACGAGAATCGCACCCGCGCCGCGCGCGAGCTCGGGATCTCGCGCGCGACGCTCATCAACAAGATCAAGGAGTACCAGCTCGATCCGCAGCTTCTATCATATGCGGTGCCGGATGCGTGAGAC
>JBDTJH010000039.1:0-36234 GCA_039935955.1 Gemmatimonadaceae bacterium | reverse complement strand
GGCGGCGGCGGCGGTGCCGGCGGCGCCGGTGGCGGCGGTGGCGGCGGTGGCGGAGCCGGCGGCGCCGGCGTGAACGTCACCAGCGACACGGGCTGCTTGATCACGTAATACGGGTGGATGTCGAAGTTGACCGGGTTCACCTCGAACGTGCGGTTCGCGGCGAAACGGCCCGTCGTCGGGAAATACGGCGGCGGCTGCGTCAGGCCGCACGTGTTGAAGGTGTAGCGCTTGATGTAGCCGCTCACTCCATATGAGGCGGTCGCGTCGAGTGTACCCACCGGCTGGCGCGTGCCGTGAATGATTCCGCCGGTGAGATACAGGCATCCACGACCAGCCTTCACCGCTTCGCAGATCGAGCCGCTCGGGACGCCCTTGTCGTAGTCTTGCACGCCGAAGGATCCGAGCGCGAGAATCGACGCGGTTACGAACACTGAAGGGCCCGAACCGAGATGCATCACCACATCATTGCTCATTCCGCTGGTCTCTTCCGGCGACAGCAGCATGTTGTTCGCCATCGTGACGTTTGTTCCGGAGATGATGCCCAAGTAATCGGAACAGAGCGACGGATCGTTCGCGTACTTGATGTCATCGCCGATCGTGATCTCATTTGGCGAGACAATGGTGAGATGACCATTCACCTTACCGCTGATGATCACCTTTCCGTTCACGAACACCACGCCCTGAAATTCCGGATTCAACGTATGGCTGATCGGCCAAAGATAGGCGGCGTCCGGGCGGCCCGTCGCAGCGAGCTTCGCGGGCACGGCGATCGGAGATGGAAGCCACTGGCCGTAAGCATTGCTCGCGTAGAAATTGCCGCGCGAACCAGCAGTGTTGTTCAGCTGCGGGTCGCCGCCGAGGTAACAACGCGATCCTGCGATCGCGAGCGAGTCGGAACGATCTCCCGCGACGATGTCGTTGAGAAGACGGAAGCTGCTGGCGCTGGCGGGATAACCGCAATTGATGTTTGCTTCCGTCGCCCACTTGTTAGTGTTGGGATCGACGTTGGAAAATTGCGTGAAGGCAGCAGCGTTATACTGTGCCGCCTTGAGAAGCTGTCCAGCAGGAAGCGCGTTCGACGACCAGACGCGCATGAATCCTTCGTCCGACGAGGTGTCTTCACCATCGCCGTTCAAATCCACCGCGACGAACTCGATGCGTGTGGTTGCCTCGCCAGTTCCGCCAGTGAGACCACCATCGATCTTCGATTTACCGGCGATCGCGAGCGACGCAAGCTGACCAAACACTTTCGTCGTCGGCATAGCGATGGTCGGAGCGAGCTGCGTGTAGCCCGCGTCGAAAATGCCACTCGCAGCGCCAACGATGTTCTTCGCCGTCGTCACTGCATTGTGGAACTCGACACCCGATGGGGCGATGCTGATCTTGTCGTTGGAGTGCACCGGCCCATAGATCTGATCGCCGCCGCCGAAGTAAATCCCATTCTCGTTGTTCGAGAAGTAGGCATACTTGGCGAAGGTGTCCTGGAACACTGTGCCGCGATGGTAGACTGCGTTACCGAAATCATCCTCGGCTTTCACGATGATCGTACCATAGATGCCATACTGCCCACTCGTGCTGAAGCTCGGGCCAGCCCACGACGTGCGATACACGTGCGGGATCACACTGCCGTTCGCGTCGAGCGCGGGCACGTGATCCTCGACCATGACTTCGCCGCTGTCCTTGAAATAGGTCGGATCGCCGGGGTGCGTATTGAGTGTGTTGCGCACCTCCTCGATTCCCGCCTGGGCGACGTTATATAGAGTTGTCGATCGCTCGCTGTTCTGCGAGATCAATCGGGCGTTGAGCGTCGTGGTAGACGCCACGATCACGATGGCGACGATTGCCAGGGTGACGAGGAGTACTGCCATGAGCGCTACACCGCGTTTCTCTCGAACGCGCGGCCTGGGCATGGGTGACTCTCCTGAGGAAGTCATGAAGTCGGAAAAAGCCCGCCCGATGATGCCGAGGCGGAGAAAGCTGGCGTACAATCTTGAACTGCAACTGCGTAGAAATACTGAACTCGGGTGTTGAGACCCGAGTCGACGTACGAGTAAGGACCACCGCCCGCTCCGATTGACGCGACGTTCGTCCACACACCAGGCGCGAAGCTCGCCATGCGAGTGACGTTGTAGCGAATCACATCGCGCTCGCCGCCGGTCTCATCGCCGCTCGCATCCCACTGCACCTTGAGCGAACCGACTCCGGCATTCGTCACGGTAGGCGCAGCGACCGGCAGCGGCTTGCTGCCGCACGTCTTCAACTGACGAATTCCGATGTTCGGCAGCGACGCGATCACAGACACCGGACGTGTGCGCTCGGCCGTATCCGCAAGCCCGTTCGTAACAGTGAACGAGATGATGACACTGCGCAGAGAATCATTCGCAATGAGGAGAGAGTTCGCGTACGTAGCCGGGAGCGAAGAGCCAGGAATGGTGTCCAGAGTCTGATTGCCGACGCCGTCAGTCTTCAAGTACATGTATCGGAAGAATGGGTACACCGAGTCAGGCAGCACATTGCGAACGACAACCTCCGGCGCAGCTGCATTCACCTGTCGCTCGAGAACGTAGTCATCCGTCCGCGCAGTTTCGGTATCCGGTGCGAAGAAAAATGTGATCGTCTCGGCGGGGCTCGGAACTCCGGCGCCCGATATATAATCCGCGCCGGGATATGATAGTGCAGGCGCGGATTGGGGAATGGTGAACGCTTGGGCCTTGAGCAGCGATTGAGTCTCGCTCGTAGTCGCTTTCGGTTCGTAATAAATTGCGTCGATATCCCCGGCGACGTTCGTCGCGTAGTCGGCGTTGAACGCGAATGTGTTCTTGTCCGCGTAGATCACGGCCGGCTGCCCGACCGTGAGATTCGCACCCACCGACCGGAAGTGCTCATTCAGCAGATCCGTCGCGAAGCGTGCGTTCTGCAGAAGCACCATGTCGGTCGTAGCCTTACGGAACGTCCGCGACTGGCCCATGAAGAAGTTCATCGTTCCTGCGAGCACGACGGCCATCACGACGATGGCGATCATGAGCTCGATGAGCGAGAATCCCTTGCGTTGGCGAATTGACATTGATCGCTCCTAGAACGACGAAATGACGATGGTCCGTGCGACGGGCGCCGCGAGTCCCGCGTTGGTCACGGTCACGGTGACGCGCGTGACGTCGTTCTTTGGACAGCCCAACGGATTGTTGCATGTCGACGTGGCCGTCTTGTCGCGCACGACCTGCGTCTGACGCGTGAAGCCGCTTTCTGGAGTGTCGGAGTTGTTGAAGGTCGTGGTCAGATTTGCATAGGTCGGATACCCACGCACCTCCGCGATCCGCATGTCCGCGAACGACTGCGCCCGCACACGCACCGTGTCGATCGTCGTCTCGTGCAGGAACGAGATCGTCGTGTTCGCGAGACCGAGAATGATGATCATGAGAATGGTCAGCGCGACCATGATCTCGACCAGGGAAAAGCCGCGTTTCCGCGTTCGAATTCGCATCAGAAACCCCTCTGCCAGGTCGTACCGTCATAGTGCCACCACTCGGCGCGCCCGGTGGCTCGCTCGACGCGCATGGCACGATTGTCACTTACGTATTTCGGATCGCCGATCGAGCGCGACGACGTGATGTACGCGCCGCCCGCCTCACTCGCGCTTCCGTTACGATAGAACGTCACGCACGGCAACCCGCTCGACGTCTCGGTGTCCGTGAAGTTGATCGCCTGCGAGCCGAACGGCAGCGCGGGCGCAGTACCAAGCCCGAAGCGCACGCGATCGCCGAGGAAGACCATGCGCGTGTGCTCGCCGTCGTCGTACTGCCCGTTGTTGTTCGCATCCCAGATTACGCGCACGCGGTTTCCCGCCGTATCGAAGACCACGATCACGTTGTGCTGCTTCGCGATCGCCTCTCGCTGCGACGCGATCAGCGTCGTGCCGATCGACTGGATGTCACCATTCACCTGGTAGCGCGCGATGTCCACGCGCCACAGGGCGATGCCCGTCATGATGCCGATCATCGTAATCACGATGAGCATCTCGACGAGGGTGAATCCACGTTGGCGCAGCGTACGAACAGTTTGCATCGTTCCTCGATCAGGCATGCGAGCTCCGGAACTGAATGAGCGCCCATCTCTCCAACAACGAGCGTTCATCGTACCTTGCAAATCGACGACAGGAACGGACCGTTTTCGGCCCACTCCAGGTCCAGTAGTGATGGACGATTTATGACCGGCGTCTATCACACCAGGATTTGTATCTATCACGCCGCCGGCAGCTTTCCGGCCCAACGTGGAGTGATTCATTTCGATCGTTGTAACGTTTTAGATCAGTTTCCCAGCTGTCCTGCAACCGCTGGATGGCAGCGAGCTCCGCTGCACCATCCATGCGCAGTGCCGGTTACACAGTTTCAGTGAGTTAGGCTGGTCTAAGCCGGCACCAATGGGTGTCGCGAGCGCCTCCAGCCACGATTCGTCGCAGGAGCGCTGGGCTACCTTGTAGCATCGATTGCTACTTTTTTGCGGGGATTATGTGGGCTGACACGCTCCAGCTGTACGAACATCAGCATCTTTTGAGGCTGGTCACCATCGGCGGGTCAAGCGTGCTCATCGCTATCCTGCTATTACTGGTGCTCTCACTCCGCCGAATCCGGGCACCGCTGCTCTCCCACTTCGCCACCCAGTGCGCCATCTGGGGAGCCGCCGAGCTCATTTGGGGCCTGTTCGCCACGCGCGACATCCCCCTCCGCGACTACGACGGCGCCGCGTCGCTCGCCCGCCTGCTCTGGATCGCCATCGGTCTCGAGGCCGGCGCGATCCTCGTCGGCGTCACACTCGCGATCGGCGGATGGACGTACGTCAAACGTCCGGGTGTCGTCGGCTCGGGAATCGGCATCGCCGTACAGGGCTCGGCGCTCATCGTTCTCGATCTCATCCTCGTGCGCGCCATCAGACTCTGATCCTGCTTTCCGCTCGTCTACGTCAGCAGTAACTTTGCGCCCCTATGGCCGGCTACTCCGATCCGATCAACCACGCCTTCGCGTTCGCGGCGAAGCACCACGATCAACAGGTGCGGAAGGGAACGCGCTATCCCTACCTCACGGCCGCGCCGAATCTCGCGGTGATCCTTGCCCGCTATGCACAGGATGACGCGACGCTGGTCGCCGGGATCCTGCACGATGTCGTCGAAGACTGCGTGCGCGATGGCTACACATCGGAGATGCTGACGCGCCGGGTGGGCGACAAGTTCGGCGAGCAGGTGCTGTCGACGGTGCTCGCCGTCATCGAGCGACGCTACGACGACGAAGGGATCGAGCTCTCGCACGGCGAGCGGAAGGATGATCTACTTCACCGCCTCGAGCACGCGGACGACCGCGCCCGCTGGATCGCCGCCGCCGATCATCTCCAGAGTGGGGGGACGCTGCTCGCGGATCTCCGCCGCACCGATTTTCCCGAAGCCGTGTGGTCGCGCTTCACGTCGGGGCGCGAGGCGACGATCCGCTGGTACCGGCGCGTGCACGACCGGCTCGTGGAAGTGGGCTTCGACTATCCGATCATGGAAGAGCTACACGATGTCGTGCGCTCACTCGAGCACTACGCCGGCGAGGACACCCGCTCGGGATAAGTGCGTGCGACGTATTCCTCGAGAATCGCGAGGAACTCGGGGACGATGCGGTCGCCCTTCAACGTCAGCTTGAGCTTCCCGTCGACGTACACCGGCGCCTTCGGCTCCTCGAACGTTCCCGGCAGCGAGATGCCGATGTTCGCGTGCTTCGACTCGCCCGGCCCATTCACGATGCACCCCATCACCGCGACGCGCATCTCCTCCACCCCGGGATGGCGCCCGCGCCAGACGGGCATTTGCTCGCGCAGATACGTCTGGATGTCCTCCGCCATGTGCTGGAAGAACGTCGACGTCGTGCGTCCGCACCCAGGACACGCGGTCACCTGAGGCGTGAACGACCGCAAGCCGAGCGACTGCAGGATCTGCTGCGCGACCTGTACTTCCTCCGTGCGATCGCCGTCGGGCTTCGGTGTGAGCGAGACGCGAATCGTGTCGCCGATTCCCTCGCTCAACAGAATCGACAGCCCCGCGGTGCTCGCGACCACACCCTTCGTACCGAGCCCCGCCTCCGTGAGCCCGAGGTGCAGCGGGTAATCGCATCGAGCCGCCAGCCGCCGATAAACCTCCACGAGATCCTGCACCAGCGAGACCTTCGCGGAGATGATGATGCGGTCGTGGCCGAGCCCGACCTCCTCGGCGACGAGTGCGGAACGGAGCGCGCTCTCGAGCATCGCTTCGATGTAGACGTCGTGCGCATCGAGCGGCTCCGCGCGCTTCGCGTTTTCATCCATCATTACGGTGAGCAGATCCTGGTCGAGCGAGCCCCAGTTCACACCGATGCGCACCGGCTTGTCGTTGGCGACGGCGATCGACACGATCGTGCGGAAGTTGTCGTCGCGTCGCTTGCCGCCGACGTTTCCAGGATTGATCCGATACTTCGCGAGCGTGCGAGCGCACTCGGGATACTTCGCGAGCAGCAGATGCCCGTTGTAGTGGAAATCGCCGATGATCGGAACGTCGACACCCATGTCCGACAGGCGGCGCACGATCTCGGGGACGGCGGCGGCGGCGGGCTCATTGTTCACCGTCACGCGCACGAGCTGCGAACCCGCGGCGGCGAGCGCGGCCGTCTGCCCTACCGTGAGCGCGACGTCGGCGGTATCCGTATTCGTCATCGACTGCACGACGATCGGATGCGCGCTGCCGACGGCTACATCACCTATGGTCGTCGTGACGGTGCGGCGGCGGGGCGCAAAGGGCATGGTAGAAAGATAAGGCGGTCGAGGCGCGGCGGTACACGAGCGCTGGCAATCCGGAGGTAACGCTGTAGACTTTCCCTATCGGTATTGGACGTCACACGACCCGTGGTCTTGGAGCGCTCATGAAGGACGATCTCGATCAGCCGCCCCGCGCATACACGACTGCCGACGTCGCCTCGCAGCCGGAGCCGAAGAAGCGGATGGGCTGGCGCGGTAAAATCGTGCTCTGGCTCGTGACGCTCGTCATCGTCGTCGTGCTCGGCTTCTCTGCCTACACCTGGTCCACCCTCCACTACGCCTACTCACTCGGCGATCGCGCGGGCTTCGTCCAGAAATTTTCGCAGAAGGGATGGCTCTGCAAGACGTGGGAGGGACAAATCGCAATGGCGAATCTGCCAGGTACGACGCCCGAGATGTTCAACTTCTCTGTTCAGAACGACTCGATCGCGAAGCTCATCACGCAGTCGATGGGACAGCGCGTGGACATCAGCTATCAGCAGCATCGCGGGGTCCCGACGAGCTGCTTCGGCGAGACCGAATACTTCGTCACCGGCATCCGGCCGTCGCCGCAGTGAACGGAAATCCGCTGATGACAGCGAGTTAAGGCCCTCAGACCGGCCTCAACTGATGTGCAGGAAATGGCTATTGCGGGCCGAACCCGTGCTACATATCTTTTTCTCGGCACCACCCGTTCGCGAACATGCAGACCCGGGCGGAATACTAGCCTTGGGTCTTTTTTATTGTTCGTAAGTGGGTGAGGCTGACGCGATGGCACACAGGCGCGCGTCACGGCAACATTTGTCAGGGCCAGCGCTTCCGCTCCCTGTACAAAATTATATCAGGAGCTGGAAATGCGTGTGACTGGCAAAGTGAAGTGGTTCAATGACGCCAAGGGCTTCGGCTTCATTACCCCCGACAACGGACAGAAGGATTGCTTCGTGCACTACAGCGCGATTCAGGGCAACGGATTCAAGACGTTGGCTGAAGGCGATGCCGTGGAGTTCGAGATCGTCGAGGGCCAGAAAGGCCCCGCCGCCGAGAACGTGACGAAGCGTTAAATTCTTCGCTTCACTACCACGAATGGGGCGTCACTCGAGAGAGTGGCGCCCCATTTTCGTTTACACCCCGATCACACCCGTGTTTCGCGGTGCTCAGGCCAGCGACGCCCACGCGCTCTTCAGCTGTGCCTGCACCGCGTTCGGGCCGGTCCCGCCTTCCGTCTCGCGCCGCTCCACCGATGCCACCGCGGAGAGCGCATCGAACACATCGGCGCCGAAGCTCGCGTGCGCAGCCTTGAACGCCTTGTACGGAAGCGCGTGCAACTCGACACCCGATTCTTCGCTCTGCCGAACGAGCGAGCCGACGGCCGCATGTGCCTCACGAAAGGTCGTGCCTTTTCCCACGAGATAGTCCGCGAGATCCGTCGCCATCATGCTGCTCGCCAGCGCCGATTTCATGCGGTCCGCGCGGAAGGTGCTCTCCGCGAGCGCGCCCGCGACCCCCGGCAGCACGAGCAGCATCGTATCGACGGCGTCGAACAGCGCGCGCTTGTCGTCCTGCAAATCCTTGTTGTAACCGCTTGGCAACCCCTTGAGCGTCGCGAGCAACGCGGTGAGATCGCCGAGGAGGCGGCCGCCTGATCCGCGCGCAAGCTCGAGCGCGTCGGGGTTTCGCTTCTGCGGCATCATGCTCGAGCCGGTGGTGTAGGTGTCGCCGAACTGCACGAAGCCGAACTCGCTCGTGCCGTAGATGATGAGATCCTCGGCCATGCGCGAGAGATGGATCGCAAGCATCGAAAGCGTGAACAGCAGCTCGGCGACGAAGTCGCGGTCGCTCACGGCATCGATGCTGTTGGGCGAGAGCTGCGCGAAGCCGAGGCTTCCCTGGAGCAGCACGCGCGAGATAGGAAATGCGCAGCCGGCGACGGCGCCGGAGCCGAGCGGAAGGACGGCGGCGGCGCGACCAGCGGTTGCGAGGCGTGCGCGATCGCGATCGAGCGGCCAGAAGTGCGAAAGCATCCAGTGTGCGGCGGAGACGGGCTGCGCGCGCTGCATGTGCGTATACGCAGGCATGAGCACGTTCGCGGCGGAGAGCGACTCTGCGTGCGCGAGCAAGACCATCTGCAGCTCGCGCACAGCGGTGTCGAGCACGCCGACGGCGTCCATCGACCAGAGGCGGGTTGCGGTCGCGACCTGATCGTTGCGGCTGCGTCCCGTGTGGAGCTTGGATGCAACGTCGCCGACTTCCTCATGGAGGAGGCGGTCGATGAGCGTGTGCACGTCCTCATCGGAGGCGGTGGGCTGCGCGCCGGCGCGGAGTCTGTCGGCGACGGCATCGAGTCCTTTCTCGAGCGCGAGGCTTTCTTCTACCGTGACGACGTCGGCGCTCCAGAGCGCGATCGCCCACGCCTTGGAGAGCCGCACGTCGAAAGGCCAGAGGCGGAAGTCGACGCCGATGCTGCGATTGAGTGCGTCGAGCTCCGGCGCGCTTTCGCCGGCGAAGCGTCCGCCCCAGAGCTTATGCGTAGTGGCGCCGACGAGCTTGAGCGCCGTCATGAGACGAACGCCAGCTCTGATAGAACCGACGCGTCAACATCCTCCGCGTCGGCCCCCATGTCCTCGGTGCGCGCGAGTGCGGCGTCGCGCTCGAGATCCTTGAGCGCGCGCACGCGCTGCGAGAGACCGTAGAGGCGGATGAAGCCGGCTGCGTCGCTCTGCTTGTAGACGTCGTCCTCTCCGAAGGTGACGAAGCGCTCGTCGTACAGCGCCTCGGTGCTCTGGCGTCCGGCGATCGTAACCGTGCCTTTGAAGAGGCGCAGCGTGATCGTCCCGGTAACGCGCTGCTGCGTAACGTTGACGAAGGCGTCGTACGACTCGCGCTCGGTGGTCCACCAGCGCCCCTCGTACACGAGGTCGGCGTAGCGCGGCGCGATGAGATCCTTGGCGGCGAGCGTGCGGCGATCGAGCACGAGTTGCTCGAGCTCGGAGTGCGCGATCTGGAGGAGCGTGCCGCCAGGCGTCTCGTAAATGCCGCGCGACTTCATGCCGATGAGGCGGTCTTCGACGAGGTCTATTCGTCCGACCCCGTGCTTGCCGCCGACCTTGTTGAGCTTCTCTACCAGGTGAACGGGATCGAGCTTCTGTCCGTTCACCGAGACCGGCGTGCCGGCGTGGAAGCCGATGGTGACATCCTCCGGCGCGTTCGGCGCGTTGGCGGGATCGGTGGTGAGCATGAATAGATCTGACGGTGGCACCGAGTTCGGGTCTTCGAGAATTCCGCCCTCGTGCGACACGTGCCAGATGTTGCGGTCGCGCGAGAAGATCTTGGTCGTGGTGGCCGACACGGGGACGTTGTGCGCCGCGGCGTAGGCGAGGGCGTCCTCGCGGCTGCGGATATCCCATTCGCGCCAGGGCGCGATGACCGGGAGGTCGGGAGCGAATGCCGCGTAGGTGAGCTCGAAGCGCACCTGGTCGTTCCCCTTACCGGTGCAGCCGTGCGCGAGGGCGTCGGCGCCCACGGCGCGAGCGACGTCGACCTGGCGCTTCGCGATGAGCGGACGGGCCATCGAGGTGCCGAGCAGATATTTGCGGCCGTAGATGGCGCCCGCGCGGAGGGTTGGCCAGATATAGTCGGTGACAAACTCCTCGCGCATGTCCTCGACGAAGCATTCGGCGGCGCCGGAGGCGATCGCTTTCGTGCGAATCCCTTCGAGTTCATCGCCCTGCCCGATCTCGGCCGCGACGCAGATGATCTCCGCGTCATACCGCTCGCGCAGCCAGGGAACGATGATGGAAGTGTCGAGGCCCCCCGAATAGGCGAGCGCGATTTTGCTAATCATGCCGTCTCCGCGTCCGGGAATAAATATGCGTAACAGTTGCATATTTAGTGGATCGGAGCCCTCCGTGTCAAGCCGGGCGGCCGGCGCGGATCAGACGGAGTTGGGGCCGGCCACGGATTTGAGTCGCTTGATGATCTTCTCCATGGCGGCGTTGGAGCGGCAGATGATGAGGACGGTGTCGTCGCCGGCGATCGTTCCCATGACCTCCGGCCACTCCTCGGCGTCGAGGGCAACGCCGATCGGCTGCGCGCCGCCGGGGAGCGTGTGGAGTACGATCATTTCCCCGACGCCGTCGATCGCGGTGTAGAGAGGCGGGAGGAGCGCCTGGAGCGGCGCGCGCGCGTCGGTGTCATCGCTGGCGAGGGAGTATCGTGAGCCGCCACTCAGGCCTGGAATACGAGAGACGCGCATCTCGCGGAGATCCCGTGAGAGGGTGGACTGGGTGACGTCCCAACCGCGCTGGCGAAGCTGCTTGCGAAGCTCTTCCTGCCCCTCGATGGGGCGTGCATCGATGATCGAGCGAATGGTCGCCTGCCGCTCACGCTTGTTTGCCATGGGCAGAGAATAGCGTTTGCGGGCGCTGCGGGCGAGGGGACGGGCTTATCGGCAATTGACAGCGGAGTGACACAATTTTATGCATTCGCTGTGCATAAATTTGCGATCGAAGTCTTCGGGGCGAGTGGATATGCGGGACGAGAGCTGTGCGAGCCCGTCGCGCGGCACCCGGCCGCGATCTACAAGCGCTTCCGATCGATATCGTCCGCGGCGAAGGGATGCGGCTGTTCGCTGCCGACGGTCGCAGCTATCTCGACTTCACGAGCGGCATCGGCGTCAACGCGCTCGGCTACGCCGACGCGGGGATCGCGGAGGCGATGGTCGCTCGGTCGTTCGCGTCGAGTGTGTTCTTTTGCAATTCGGGAGCTGAGCCAAACGACGCGGCGTAGGACAGTTTCGGCATGGTGTGACCGAACTCACCAATTGGAAGGTCGGCAATTCTACAAACATTCCGGCTCTCCACGCGTCTCATCATTGGCACGCGGGGAGAGTCTTAGGCGTTGTGGCAGCTCAAGCTGCGTGCTTCTTGCAGTGAAGGGACCGACCGGCACATGCCGGACCGGACGTGATCTGCCACGGTGAACGTGGCGGGTGGGCCGGGACCATGAACAGCTTGGAGGGTTTCGTTATGAAGCGTACGGCCATCAGTGCCGCCGTTCTGGGGCTCGTATTTTCCGCGACGGCTGCGTCCGCCTCCGCACAGGCGATCGTCAGCAGCCCGGTGCGATTCGGCATCATGGGTGGCGCGACCGTTCCGCTGAGTGATCTCAGCAATTTCAACAAGACCGGATGGAATGCGGGTGCGTTGTTGAGCATCGGCGTTCCGCTGGTGCCGGTGAGCTTCCGCGTCGATGGTCAGTGGCACCAGCTGAAGGGGAAGAACGTGGGACAGCTCGCTGGCGCCGGCGGCTCGTCGCAGAACGCGGACCTTCGCATCATCGACGGCACCGCGAACGTCGTCTACACATTCGGCGCGGCACTCCCGACGAAGTTTTATCTCATCGGCGGCGCAGGCGTCTACAACCTCCGCTTCAAGGATCCGAACAGCGACGTGAGCGCGAGCGGCACGAAGTTCGGGCTCAATGCCGGCGTGGGATTCAAGTTCCAGCTGACGGGATTCGCCACGTTCATCGAGGCTC
The DNA here is from genome assembly GCA_039935955.1 of Gemmatimonadaceae bacterium. Classification (GTDB taxonomy): domain Bacteria; phylum Gemmatimonadota; class Gemmatimonadetes; order Gemmatimonadales; family Gemmatimonadaceae; genus FEN-1250. The sequence goes on along the minus strand of JBDTJH010000039.1, from coordinate 23,904 downwards.
GCTATCACAACGTGTTCCACGGCACGGCCGTCGGCTATACCAACGACAGCAATGCAAAGTCGCTGCAGTTCGTGCCGATCAGCGTCGGTATCACGTTCTAGTCCGCTCGGCGACACCCGATGTGGTTCGACGTAGCCGTCCGCATACTCTGCGGGCGGCTTCGTGCATCGCTGGAGTGCGCACACCTTTGCGGCGACACAAGCAGGTTCGATTCTATACACATCGGCCGCGCACCGGCGCATTGCCAGATGATGATGCGCATCACAAAACATTTCATTGAAGCAGACGCGACCGATTAAGACTCGCACATTCCTGGAACACGCGGCTTCTTTTTTGCTTTTACAGGCCTCGCGACGCAACTGACGTAGTCGCGAAACGTGTCCTTCAATAGAGAAGTGAGGAATTTATGAAGCGTGTTCTTACAACCGCAGCCGTTCTGGGGTTCACCGTTCTCGCGAGCGCGAAAGTTTCGGCGCAGGAGATGAGCGAGATGGCGAACAAGTCGCCAATTCAGTTCGGTGTGCTTGGCGGCGCCAGCTTTCCGATGGGCTCTGCGAAAGATGTGTTGAAGACCGGGTGGAATGCGGGTGCGTTTCTCAATTTCGGTGTTGCCAACTGGCCGTTCGGTATTCGCGTCGATGGTCAGTGGAATCAGTTCAACTTCAAGAGCTCCGACTTGAATGGCGTGCATTTCCGTGACATTCACGGAACGGCAGATGCCGTCTTCAATGTTGGATCGGGCAAGGCAGCGAAGTTCTATCTGCTCGGCGGCGTCGGCGTGTACAATCTGAATCTCACGGGTAACAGCGTGAGCTCGAACAGTGTCACCAAGTTCGGTCTGAACGGGGGTGCCGGCTTCAAGTTCAACGTCGGTAGTCTCTCCCCGTTCGTAGAGGCGCGATACCACTACGTGTTCAGTGGAAGCGGCTTCTCCGACAGCAACGGAAACAACGCGAAGTTCCAGATGATCCCGGTGAGCATCGGACTGTCGTTCTAAACACGACTCCACACCTGTGAAGAACCGTCCTGTCGGTAACGGCAGGACGGTTTTTTCTTGCCCATAGGGTTCGTGACTGTAGCTTTCAGCATGCGCACATCCCCCGCTCGCCGCACGTGATGAAGGATTCGCGCACGCGTTCGCTTCACCAGGCGTTTGACGAGATGCGCTTCGGTGCTGAGCGAACGCTGAATCTGCGTACGCATCTGCCGTCGCGCGAGCAGGCGATGAAGCGCACCGAGAACTGGCTCCGCGAGCGGCAGATGAGTCGCGCGAAGGAAGCGCTGGTCATCACCGGGCGCGGCAACAGCAGTCCCGACGGGGTCTCGGTGGTGCGCGAGTCGATCGTGCAGCTGTTCGCGTCGTTGCGCCGACGTGGTGTGCTGCACGAGGTGATCGAGCACACGCCCGGATCGTTCGTCGTCACCTTCGCGAAGCTCAACGCGGTGCGCGATGCGGCGCAACGCGCGCGCAATCCGCACGAACCGCCGCCGCGCGATCCCGCGGGGCTCTCCGCGCTCGAGCCAGCGACGCGCGCGATGCTGCGTCAGCTCGCAAAACGCTCTATCGAGGAGCTCGGGATCGAGGCGACGCCGAGCTTCGTCGAGCAGGAGATGCTCGTGCAATTCGGCGCCGCCGCCACCGGCGTGCCGGAGGGACCCGACCGCGAGCAGCGTCTGCGCGAGGTGCTTGCGGCCGCGTTGCACGAGTACGACGACCGATGATGTCCTTCCTGCAGTTCGCTGTCATCACTTTCACGTCGCTGCTGTTCATCGTCGATCCGGTAGCGGTGATCCCGACGTACCTCGTGATCACGCAGGGACAATCGGTCGAGCAGCGACATCAGACGGCGCTTCGCGCATGCATCGCCGCCGGCACGCTGATGACGGTATTCGGCATCGCGGGCACCGGGATCTTCAAGATCTTCGGCATCACGCTCCCCGCGTTCCGCATCGCGGGCGGATTCATCCTTTGGCTCGTCGCGATGGACATGCTGCGTGGCCAGCGCAGTACGCAGGAAGGGACGGAGGAAATCGTCGAGGGGCAGGAGAAGGAGGACGTCGCGCTGACGCCGCTCGCGATGCCAATGCTCGCCGGCCCCGGCGCGATCTCGACGGTGATGGTGCTCGCCGGGCAGTCGCACACGCTCGCCGGGAACCTCGCCGTCTACGGCTCGGTGTGGGTGACGGCGATCATCTCCTGGCTGACGCTGCGCGCGGGCGACCGCCTGGTCAGCCTGATGGGACAGACGGGCATCCGCGTGATGACGCGCATCATGGGGCTGCTGCTCGCCGCGGTCGCGACGCAGTTCGTGATCACGGGAGCGCGCGAGGCGTTCAGCCTCTAGCGACGCTACATCCCCAGCATCGTGCGTGGACGATGGCGCGCGGGCGGAGGCGGAACCGGGCGCGGGAGATCGGCGCCGCCGGCGATCGCGAGCGACCGCGGCGTGCGAATGGGGCCGCGTACGAGTCCATCGTGGATCTCGACCGCGCGCTCGCGTCGACCGCGCTCGACCTTCGGCTGGCGGTGCGCCTTCCGCTTCGCGATGCGCGCGAGCGCTCGGCGCAGCACCGCGAGCGATGCGCGCGGCACCATCTCTCCACTCGCGCTCGCGTAGCGCGGCATCGACGCCGGCGCGCGAATGACCACCGGTCGTCGCCGCGGGATCGACATCGCAACACTCTCCTCGACGACGACTGCATCCACGACTGCATCGACGATATTCGCGGCGACATCCACTTCTACCTCGACGGCGACGGCTACGAGCGCACGTTCGAGCGCCTCGTCGAGCGCGTCGTAGTCGACGGTGATCGACTCGGCCGGATCGATCGCAATGGACGCCACCACGACTTCGACCACGTCGATCTCGATCAGGCTGCTCTCGACCGATGCGCTGTCCGCCGCGAGATGCACCTCGATGGGTGCAGTCTCCTCACTGCTACTCATCTCCAGCGCGCACAGCTCCTCGAGCGTCTGCGTCACATCGACTTGCACCGACTGATCGAGCACCTTCTGGCGCGCGCGCGGAGGCTCGAGTGTCAGCAGCCCGATGCGCGGATTGCCGCTCATCGCGTGGTCGCCGGCGCCCGCGCACGAGCAGCCGAGTGGAAGCGCGATGTCGAAGAGCGCGGGGGTCTGGTCGATGAGCTGCTGCGTCAGCTCCATCACCGCGTCGTCGCCTGTGAGCTCGATGAACGAGCGTCGCGCGACGCGCTCGACGTGCTCGCGCGCGGGGACGCCGCCGGGCAGTGAGTAGAAACGTCGGCGGTCGAGTGGCACGAGTGCATCGAAGTGATCGGGCTGCGCGCCGAGGACGATGCCGTGCCGCACAAATGTCTCGAGGAGATCCGCTGGGCGTATGCGCGCGTCGATCGACTCGTCATCTGCGCCGGGGCAGGCACCAGCATAGGTGATGTGCAGCGCCTGTCCGCAGAAGGCAGCGCGGATATAGCGCGCGGTCGCGACCGGTGGCGATGCGAAAGTCAGCATGAAGGGCTCGAGCGTCGTGCTCGCGCGCGTGAGCCGCTCCGTCACGAGGGGGCAGCTGCACATCACGGCGGACGGGTGCTCGTAGCCAGCGAGCTCATCGAGACAGCTCTCGGCAATGAGCTCGTCTCCCCAGGTCGCGGGAGCGGCGAGATGGAAGCCGAGCGCCTGACAGGCGTGCGCGAGCTGAACCGGCGAGGCTGGCAAGGCCGCCAGCACGGCATCAGCGCCGAGGATAATGAAAGGCGTCCCATTTTCCGGCAACAGTGGCGAAGAGCTCGACATTTCTGTGGAGATCACGGAATGGGGAAACCGCTGTGCCCGCTCAGCTTACGGCCCGTACATTGCTTTCAATGGACGACAGACATGCGGCATGGTTGCCAGCGTGCCTCGCTCAGGCGAACCCCGGTGGCCCATGGCTATGTCTACCGTCCTCATGAAAGAAATCACACGGATTGCCCGCGAGCAACGGGATCATATTGCCGCCTATGGCGCCCGTACCTCTTGGCCCGCTGGATTCACGATCTACGAGCAAGGGGCGGCCGCGGATGGCATCTTTTTGGTGCTCCGCGGACAGGTGGTTTTGCGCAATCAGGTAGGCGCCGGTCGGAGCTTTGTGCCGTGGGTTGCGACGTGTGGGGAGACCTTCGGCGGCGAGGGGCTCGAGGGATCGTCTGTTTATGCCAGCCAGTCACGCGCTGAAGAGGAGAGCGAGACGCTCCATCTGAGCTCCGCGCGTTTCAGCTCGATGCTGCGCGAGCAACCCGCGACCGCTCTGATTCTTCTGCGGCAGATCATGGCCGAGCGTACGGCGCTACTCGTGAAGTTCGGACAGCATGCGATGCTGACGGTCGAGCAGCGACTGATCGCGTCGCTCGTACGGCTCGCACAGAGTCACGACTCGCGCGCCGGCTCAGGGGCTCCTCCCGTACCGCGACGATTGCTCGGCGAGTTGGTCGGAGCGACGCGTGAGTCGATCTCGCTCGTGCTGGGACGGCTGTGCGCCGATGGTCTCGTGCGTCGCGAGGGCGGCGGTTTGTACATCTCCGATTTCGACAGACTCGTCGCGCGACTCGCGCCCGCCGCTCGCCCATCGCTCGGCGACTTCGACGACGCGGTGGTCGCGGGGACGGGCGTTCGGCGCGAGGCCTGATCGACGCAGCGGAATTGCTCGCGCTTCACGCAGCGAAGGTGCGTCGTTAGCCTTCACGCGTGACCGCCTCCGGAAGCATCGCCACCGTCCGTGTCCCGGCCTCCGCCGCAAATGTGGGCGGAGGCTTCGACTGCGTGGGTATCGCTGTGGATCGCTGGCTTACGGTGTCGGTGCGCCGCGGCGAGAGCGGGCAGAGCGATCCGGAGTTCGTTCGCGAGGGCACGCTGGCGTCGCTGAACTCGCGCGATACGCAGGATGCGATCTATGTCGCCTTTCGTGCGGCGGCGGGCGCGAAGAAGATCGCGGTGCCGGAGCGGCTGCGCTTCCATGCGACGTCGGAGATTCCGGTCGGGCGCGGCCTGGGGTCGTCGGCGGCGGCATTCGTAGCTGGCGCGGCGCTCGCGAACGAGATGCTGAAGCTCGGGCTCGACAAGTTCGGCATCGCAGAGGTCGGCACGGCGCTTGAGGGGCATCCCGACAACGTGTGTCCGTCGGTGTTCGGCGGCGCGACGCTCGCGCTGACGCACGCGGGGAAGGTGGTCATCTCACCGCTCGACGTGCATCCGTCACTCGCGTTCGTGTTTGCCGTGCCGGAGTTCGTGCTGGAGACGAAGCGTGCGCGCGCGGCGCTGCCGAACGTCGTGCCGCACGTCACTGCGGTGTCGGCGGCCGCGAAGGGCGCCGCGCTCGTGCGGGGGCTGGCGACGGCTGACGAGAACATGCTTGCGGCCGCGCTGGACGACGTGCTGCACATCCCGCATCGGCGGCGTCTCGTGCGCGGCTATGACGCGGTGCTCGCGGCGGCCGTGGAGGCGGGAGCGATCGGCGCGACGCTCAGCGGCGCGGGCTCATCCATGCTGGCGGTGACGCGGGTGGAGAAGGCAGGGGCCGTTGGCGCGGCGATGGCGCACGCGTGGCAGCTCACGGGGGTGACTGCGGTAGCATTCACGAGCGCGCAGCGTGTGAAGGGTTTCCACGTCGTCACATGAGCGAATCGATTTGATGGCGGGCGGAACGCGCAGCGGCGCGGGAGTTGCTAGGGTAAGCGGCGAGAGATGAAACACGCCGGTTGTGCGTTGGGGACGCCAGCGGGTGTGGGCATCGAAGCAAATGATTTGCGTCCTCGTGGGGGGGATGCGAGAACGGGGGACGGTAGCCTTCGCGCTAGCGCCCCCGCTTCTTTTGTGCCCTTCGAGTCGCGCGGCTGATGGCTACTCTCATCGCGCTTCGGTACGTGTGGACGGTCGCCGCGCTGCTCGTGTTCGTGGTCGCGCTCTGGCTGTGGGGCGTGCGGCGGCGCAAGCAATACGAGCGTCGCATCGGCGCGCGGTTTCCGCTGGGCACCGCCGGCATTATCCGCGGCGCGGAGCCTCTCGCACTCTCGGCGCCTGACGCGACTTTCGGGGTCGTGCTGCTGCATGGCTTCGGCGACACGCCGCAGACCGTGGCCTCGCTCGCGCGCGCGCTGCGCGACCGTGGCTACGACGTCGACGCGCCGCTCCTTCCGGGACACGGGCGCACGCTGCAGGAGTTCGCGAAGTCGCGCGGCAGCGAGTGGCTCGTCGAGGCTCGACGCGCATACGCATCGATGCGCGCGCGTCACACGCGAGTCGCGTTGATCGGTCTCTCGCTGGGTGGCGCGCTCGCCGCGAGCGTCGCCGCGGATGCGCCGGAGCTTGCTGCGCTCGTGCTGCTCGCGCCGTATCTCGACACGCCGCCGTGGCTGCGTGTGCTGATGCGTGCAGCGCCGGCGATCGGTGTCGTGATGCCGTACGTCGGCGGCGACGGGTCGCAGTCGATTCAGGATCCCGCGGCGCGCGCGGAGGCGCTCGCATACGGCGCGACCACTCCGCAGCTGGTGCGCGAGCTCGTGCGCGCGGCGGATGGCGCGCGCGGGGAGCTCCCGCGCATCGCCGCGCCGACGCTCTACGTGCAGTCGACGGAAGACAATCGCATCACGGCGGAAGTCGCGGCGCGCGCGTTCGCATCGATCGGCGCGCGTACGAAGAAGCTCGAGATGCTAAGCGGATGCGGGCACGTGCTCACGGTGGATTTTTGCCGCGACAAGGTGGCATCGCTCGTGATCGAGTGGCTCGACGACGTGCGCAGTGGGATCGCGGGCGGAAACGAAAAGGGGACAGCATAGCGCTGTCCCCGATCGCGGAGCGGTGTGTCGGACCGACGGTCAGGTGACCTTGTCGATGACGTCGGTGGTGTAATCGTAGGCGCGCTCGCCGAGGCTCTTCACTTCTTCGACCATGCTCTTGCCGGCGTCGAGCGCCTGCGTGCCGACTTCGGACGCGACGCGCTTGACGCGCGCGACCGTCGACTGTTTGCGCTTCGCGGGACGCTTCGGCGCGGCGGCTTTCGTCACGCGCTTCGCGACCTTCTTGACGGCCCGCTTCGCCGCCTTCTTCGTGGTCTTGCGCGTGACTTTCTTCACGGCCTTTCGCGCCGCCTTCTTGACGGAGCTCTTCGTGCGCGGCCCGCCGCGGCGACGAACGCTGCCCTTCTTCGCCGTGCGCTTCTTGGAGGCGCTCTTCTTTTTCGTTGCGCCCTTCTTCCGGGAACTCGACTTGCGAGCCGATTTTTTCTTGGTCGCCATACGTTGTGCTCCGGGTGATGAAATAGTTGACCGCTGCACTGGGCAGCCTTCAGGGCAATTTCCGGGCGCGCGCAAGCGCAGCGATGCGAGCGACCAGCGTTACACAGTGAGTATGTGCTGACGCGGGTCCTCACGCCAGACGTGCGTGCGTCACGTTGCCCGCGCACGCGTATATTCCGAACGACTTTCCAACTCACTTCGAAGGAGATACCGGTGAAGAAATTCTGGTCTTTGGGCGCGCTGGTCGTGATCGCCGCATGCGCGAAGGGGAAGGCTGATGCCACCCCGGCGGCCGATACGACGGCCGCCGCCGCCGCGGCCACCACGGCCCCCGCAGACACGGGGATGAACATGAGCGGTATGAAGATGGACGCCGACAAGTCGACCGGCGGCACCGGCGTCCCCGCGGGATACACGGGCGTCACCGACCACGCGGATGCCAAGATCGCGGACGCGAAGTACACCGTCTCCGGCGGGCGCTGGGAGATTCAGACGGGTCCCGCCCACATCACCTTCGCGGCAAAGGACAGCGCGAAGGGTGAGTATCAGATCTCGACGACCATCGATCAGCTCGAGAAGCCCAAGCATCCCGAGGCGTACGGGGTTTTCCTCGGCGGCGAGAATCTCACGGATCCCGCAAAGGTGAAGTACGGCTACTTTATCGTGCGCGGAACGGGCGAATATCTCATCAAGACGCGCGAGGGCGGCGACACGAAGACGCTCGTCGACTGGACGGCGAGCCCGAAGATCCCGAAGGAGGACGCGAGCGGAAAGGCGACGTACAAGATCTCGGTGCACGTCGCGGCCGACACCGTTCACTTCATGATGGACGGCAACCTCGTGACGGCGGTGCCGAAGTCGAAGTTTCCGACGGACGGGATCGCGGGGATTCGCGTGAACCACAACCTGCACGTGCTGGTCACGCCGCTGACGATCTCCAGGTAGCGGGTCGCGCCGGGGGATCGAGATGAGTCCGGAGCGATCCCCCGGCGCGCGGGCGGCGCTCGTGCGCGCGCAGCGCACGGCGCTGACCGTGGTGTTGACGATCTTCGTCGGGAGCTGGCTGGTCGTCGCGGCACTGCTCGCGCCGGTGGTCGGCTGGATAGTGATGGCCGTCGCCGCGTTCGTGTTCACCGTATTTCCGCTCGCGGTTTTCATTCGGAGCCGCGGGAGCGGGCACTACCCGGGAAAGGCGGTCCGGCTCTTCGTCTTTCGCCCGATGTGGTACGCGCAGCTGTTGCTGATTCTCTGCGCTCTGGGAGGAATCCTCGGCTTCGTCGTCGGCGTACCGTTTGGCGCCGGAGGACCCTTTGGTCGCGCGCTGGCGGGGTGCATCGCCATCGTGTATGTCGCGCTCGCGCTCATCGGCTACTCGGGCTCGAGGACGATCGTCACCGTTCCGGTCGCTGTGACGCTGCCGCAGCTGCCGCGGGAGCTCGAGGGGATGCGGATCGCGCTCATCTGCGACACGCACATCGGACCGCACACCTCCCGCGCGCGGCTCGCTCGCATAGCGGCGGCGGTCCGCGCATCGAATCCCGGCCTCATCGCGGTGGCGGGCGATCTGATCGACGACTTCGCCCCCGACGTCGGCCTGTACGACGCCGCATTCGGCGATCTCGCCGCCCCGCTCGGCGTCTACATCATTGCGGGGAATCACGAGGTGTACGCGGGGTGGGATGCGGTGTTGCCGAGGCTCGGGGCGCTGACGCACGACGTGCTGGTGAATGAGAGTCGCATCGTGGAGCATCGCGGGGCGCGTTTCGCGATCGCCGGAACGGGCGACCCGGCCGCCGGGCATCGCGCGAGCCCGACGGTGCCGGCCCCCGACATCGCGGCAACGCTCGCGGGGATACCGGCGGGGATGTTCACGATCGTGCTCGCGCACAATCCCGCACTCTGGCCGCCCCTCGCAACCGCTGGTGTCGCGCTCACGTTGAGCGGGCACACGCACTGGGGGCAGTTCTCGATCAATCGCCTGGGATGGTCGCTCGCGAACCCCTTTCTCGAGCACGCGATGGGCGCGTACCGTCACGGCGAGTCGCTGCTGTACGTGAGTCCCGGGACCAACTATTGGGGAATTCCGTTCCGGGTCGGCGCGCGGGCGGAGGTGACCATTCTGACGTTGCGAGGCGGGGGCGAGGCGGGGATTACTGGTGCGCAGGGCGTGGATCGGCGGACGTTGTAGTGAGCGTTGAAGAAGAATCGACTAATTGATCAAGCGACAAAAACGGATAGAACAAACGAACAAACGCTGTTTCCGTTGGTTGTCCATTCAATCCGTTATTGACGTAGTTAACACTTGCCGCCTCCCTACTCCCTACGCGTTCAGCGTCGAGTTGTTCGCGCGGGCGGCGGCCAGGTTTTCGCGGACGTGGCCTGCGCTGCGCATGCCGACGAGGGCGCTCGCGATTACCGGGAGGCCGCGGACGAAGGCGATCGCGCGTTGCGCGTCGGTAGTGAGCCCCGGGAGTGCTTCGCGCATCTGCTGCGGGAGCTTACTCGCGAGCTTTGCCTGCAGGAGTGATGCGCTCGCGACGACTGCGACGCCGAGCTCGGATGCGGCCTCGAGGACGGTGAGCGGGCGGTCGCCGATGCGCTGTGTCTGCGTGCGCACCGCTTCGTTGAGCGCGAGGTTGACGGGCAGCTGCACGGCGTGAAAGTGGTGGTCGTCTCCTGCGATTTCCCGCGCGAGCCTGACGAGCATCGCGAGACTCAGGTGCCCGCGCTCGCCGGGTGGCGTGCGCAGCCCGTTCCACGTCGCGCAACCGTAGCCGCCGATTTCGCCCGCGGCACAGCGCGCTTCGAGCAGCTCGAACGCCGCGCGCAAACGCAGCTCGAGCGTCGCGTCATCGATGGCGTCGAGCTGTTGCTCCGGGTTGTGCAGATAGTAGAGGTCGATCGTCTCGACGCCGAGGTTGGCTCGGCTTCGTGCGAGCTGATCGGCGAGGAAAGCGGGCGCGAGGCAGTGTCCGCCGGCGACGATGTCGTCCGCGGCGAGGATACCGGAGTCGATGTATTCGCGCTTGACGTAGTCGTTGTACTCCTCGCGTGAAGCCGGCTGCGTGCCGTCGAGCGGGATGTAGCCGCCCTTCGTGCACACCACGATCTCGTCGCGCGCCGCGGTCTCCATTCGCACCGCGCGCGAGAGCGCCTTGCCGAAGGCGCGTTCCGAGCGCTGGCACCGATAGTTGATCGCGGTGTCCAGCAGGTTGATGCCCGTGGCGATCGCGTGGTGGGCGGTGTCGGCGTAGCGGATGTCGTCGGCCTCGTCGCACTCGCCGAGGTAGCTGCCGAGTCCGATGGAGGAGACGAGGACGCCCTCGTGCGTGAGGGGGCGGAGGAAGTCGGATGAGAGCTTGGCCGCGGCACGTGCACCGTAGCGCGCTGTGCCGGCGGCGGTTGCGTGGCCGGCGAGCGCCGCGGCTCGCGCGCGGGAACTGGTTGTCGTCACGCAGTCACGCTACGGGCCGGCGCCTGCGCGAGCAAGTGCCGCGCGATACTGTCGGTGCCCGCACCGTGGGCGGCGGTGCGTCCGGCTAAATTATTCGCCAGTCGAAATATATTCCCCAAACAGGGTCTGGTCCTCCGTGCGCGTTCTTGGTCTGCTGGTCATGGCGAGTGTGGTTGCGTGCTCACCCGTATCGCATCCCGTGGGCTCGACGTCGCCGGTGGTTGCACCGGTTCGCGTCGACTCGCTTCCGGTCACGGTCGTGCGGGCGCCGCCGAGCGAGAATGCGCCGCGGATGACGACGCGTTCCGACCCATTCAATCGACTCGACCACATGGACTGGCCGAGCGCGAGCCGGGTGCGCACGGCGGATGGGCGGCCGGGTCCGGACTATTGGCAGCAGCGCGCGGACTACGACATCGTCGCGACGCTCGATACCGGCCGGCACACGATCAAGGGGCACGTGTCGCTTGCGTACACGAACAACTCGCCGGACACGCTGCGCTACGTCTGGATGCAGCTCGATCAGAATCTCTACAGGGCCGGTAGCGCGGGCTCAGCGCTCTTTCCCGAGGACACGCGGTTCGGCGATCGAGGGTTCGAAGGCGGCTACGACATTCAGAATCTCGTCACGAACGGCACCCGCGCGACGTCGGTGGTGCACGACACGCAGATGCGCGTCGAGCTCGCGGAGCCGCTCGCGCCGCGCGGTGGCAAGGTCACGATTGCGATGGACTACAGCTTCGCGGTACCCGAGCACGGTTCCGATAGAATGGCGCGCGACGGCCCGCTGTACGAGATCGCGCAATGGTATCCACGCATCGACGTGTACGACGACGTTCGCGGATGGAACACCGATCAGTATCTCGGCCAGGGCGAGTTCTATCTCGAGTATGGCGACATCAACTTCTCGGTCACCGTTCCCGCCGGCTACGTCGTGGCGGGGAGCGGGCTGCTGCAGAATCCGCAGGACGTGCTCACATCCGCGCAGCGCACGAGGCTGGCGACCGCGGCGCACAGCGACTCGGTCATCCGCATCATCACCGAGGCGGAATCGAAGCCGCACGCGACTGCTGGGATGAAGACGTGGCGTTTCCGCGCGCAGCACGTGCGCGATGTCGCGTGGGCCGGCGCGCCCGATTTTCGCTGGGATGCGACGAGCTGGAAGGGGATCGTCACGCAGTCGTACTACGAGTGGCCGAAGGCCGGCGCCGAGTGGACGCGTGCGGCGGAGGAGACGCAGTGGACGATCCGAACGTATTCGCAGTTCGTCCTCCCGTTCCCGTATCCGCAGGCGACGTCGGTGGCCGGGCCGGTAGGCGGGATGGAGTATCCGATGCTCGTGTTCGTGAACTACGCGACACAGGAATCGGATCCGAACGGTGTCTTCGGCACGCTCGATCACGAGCACGGGCACGAGTGGTTCCCGATGATCGTCGGGAGTAACGAGCGGCGGTATGCATGGATGGACGAGGGGTTCAATACGTACATCAATACGTTTTCGAACGAGATGCGCTTCCCGCACAACTATCAGTGGCCGCTCTACGTCGACAACTGGAAGGCGAGCGTGATGGACGGCGAGCAGCGGCCGCTGATGACGCCGCCGGATCGCGTGCCGCCCGGAGCGCTTGGCGCGATCGGGTATCGCAAGCCGGCGGCGGTGCTGCTGGCGCTCCGCAATCACGTGGTTGGGAAGACGGCGTTCGATCGAGCCTTCCGCGACTACACCGCGGCGTGGGCGTTCAAGCATCCGACGCCGGCGGATTTCTTCCGGTCCATCGAGAGCGCGACGGGCGAAGATCTCGCGTGGTTCTGGCGCGGCTTCTTCTACACGAACGACGTGCTCGACATCGGTATCGACAGCGCGACGACGATCTCGAGCGACGGGCACAGCATCGCGCTCGTCCAGCTCACGAAGCACACGTCGATTCCGTTTCCGGTGGAGCTGAGGCTCAAGCTCGCCGACGGCACCACGCAGGACGTGCGTCTCCCGGTCGACATCTGGTTCCTCGGCGACCAGTACACCGCAACGATTCCGGTGCGTTCGAAGATCGCGGGGGCGCGGCTTTGGCCCGATGGGACCGTTCCCGATTTCAACGCGTCCAACGATACGTGGGGAAGTGCGCCGGCCGCCGACAAGCCGGGGCTGGTGACGACTGGCGGGCTCGTAACCTCAGTGGCCCCACAGCCATAGGGCACTTCCGGGCCGCGCGGGAAGTGGCTCGAAATCCTGTTTTGCAGTAGATTGTGAGCGGGGCTTCACCGCATGTCTTCTTTCGGTCAGGACGCAATGCCAGGATTTGCAATGTGGGCGACGCATTGGTGGAAGCCGGTGCTCTTCGTGATCATCGCCGGGCATCTCACCAATGTCTGCGTCACGCTCTTTCTGCATCGCGCGCAGACGCACCGCGGCGTGACGTTCAGCAAGCTGGCCGAGATCCCGATGCGGCTATGGCTATGGCTGTCGACCTCGATCGTGACCCAGGAGTGGGTGGCGTGCCACCGGAAGCATCACGCGTTCGCCGACCGCGAGGGAGACCCGCATTCCCCGGTCATGGAGGGGCTGCGAGAGATCATCCTCAAGGGCGCCTTCTACTATCGCCACGCCGTTCGGCAGCCGGGGATTCTCGAGAAGTACGGCAAGGGAACGCCGAACGACTGGCTCGAGCGCTACGTGCTCGCGCGGCTGAACTGGGTCGGCATTCTCCTGATGCTCGTGATCGACGTCTATCTGTTCGGCTTCTACATCGGCCCGATCGTGTGGGGCGTGCAGATGCTCTGGATTCCGTTCTGGGCGGCGGGGATCATCAACGGCGTCGGCCATGCGGTTGGCTATCGCAACTACGATGTGAAGGATGAGAGCAGGAACATCACGCCGATCGCGATCTGGCTCGGCGGGGAGGAGCTGCACAACAACCATCACGCCGATCCGCACTCCGCGCGCTTCGCGGCGAAGTGGTATGAGTTCGACATCGGCTGGGTCTACATCCGCATGCTGGCTGCGGTGCGCCTGGCCAAGATCCGCTACGCGCGCGTCTGAGCGCGCGCGATCCCCGCTTTCGAGACTGACTGATGGCTGATGTGACGTGCATTCGCTGCGGAAATACGCGCGAGGGGTTGGAGCGCCCGCCGCTCCCCGGGCCGCTCGGCGCCCGCGCGAAGGAAGAGATCTGCGGCGAGTGCTGGAAGTTGTGGCTGAAGCAGCAGACGATGCTGATCAATCACTACGGGCTCAACCTGATGGATCCGCAGGCGCGGGCGTTTCTGACGAAGAACATGGACACGTTCCTCTTCAAGACCGGGAAGGAAGAGGAGCAGGTCGACACGACCAAGCAGGGTACCATCAACTGGTGAGCACTGCGCTGCAGGAGCCGTCGTTGCGGTCCGTCACGCGCGCGGCGCTGTCCGCCCTGCTGTTGATCGCGGCGTGCACGTCGGCTGCTGCGCGCTCGGAGCCCGCCCCGCCCGCGCGAGTGCAGGCGGCGCGCCCACAGTCGTCGCAGTGCGACTCGAAGAGTGATTCCGCGTGGGTCGACTGCGAGCTCGCGCAGATGACGCTGCGCGACAAGGCGGCGCAGATGGTGTGGCCGCAGCTCTTCGGCGATTACGTGGCGGCCGACGCGCCGCAGTGGCGGAAGATCAGCGCCTGGATCACGAAGGAGCACGTGGGCGGGCTGATCATGAGCGTCGGATCGCCGCTCGAGATCGCGGCGAAGCTGAATGCGCTGCAGAAGATGAGCGACCTGCCTCTCATCGTGGGGAGCGATCTCGAGTTCGGCGCGGGGTATCGCGCGCGCGGCGGGTATTTTCTCCCGAACGGAATCGACCTTGGCGGCGCGGTGCTCTTTCCGCCCGAGATGGCGATCGGCGCGACGCGTGACACGATGCTCGCGTACGAGCAGGGGCGCATCACGGCCGTCGAAGGCCGCGCGCTCGGGATCCACATCGACTTCTCGCCGATTCTCGACGTCAACAACAATCCGGCGAATCCGGTCATCAGCACGCGGTCATTCGGAGAGGATCCGGCGCTCGTCGCGCGGCTCGGCGCTGCGTTCATTCGGGGCGTGCAGGAGCACGGGATGATCGCGACGGGGAAGCACTTCCCCGGGCATGGCGACACGGGGACGAACTCGCATCTGGCGCTCCCGGTGGTGCGTGTATCGCGAGCGCGGCTGGATAGTGTGGAGCTCGTGCCGTTCAACACTGCGGTGAAGGCGGGCGTCGGCGCGATCATGACCTTCCACGGCTCGATGCCCGCGCTCGACTCGAGTGGACTGCCGGGAACGCTCTCGCACAACGTGCTGACGTCGCTGCTGCGCGACGAGATGCACTTCACCGGGCTGGTGATCTCCGACGCGATGGACATGCGCGCGGTGCTCGACACGTACGGCGCAGCGAACGCGTCGCAGCTGGCGGTGGGCGCTGGCGCGGACGTGCTGCTGCAGCCGCAGGATGTGACGCTGACGATCGATGCCGTGGTGGCGGGGGTGACCACGGGGAAGTACACCGAGAGCCGGCTGGATGCGTCGGTGCGGCGGATTCTCGCGATGAAGGCGAGGGTCGGGCTGCGCACCGCGCGTGTCGTCGATCTCGATCGGGCGCGGGAAGTCGTCGGCGACTCGGCAGACGCGGCCGTCGCGCGCGAAGCGGCCGACCGGTCGATCACCCTCGTGCGCGACAGCGCGCACCAGCTGCCGCTGGCGCACATCAACAAGGGTGCGCGCATCCTCTCGATCACCTACGCGCATCGCGCGGATCTCGGGGCCGGCGTCACCTTCGACGCGGAGCTCCGGAGGACGTTCCCCGCGCTTCGTCCCGAGTACGTGAGTGCCGACGACGAGCGCCCGGACTTCTTCCACCTCTTCGCCATCGCGGACTCGGCGGATGTGATCCTGGTGAGCTCGTACGTGGCGCACAGCTCGACGGTGACGACGGTGGATGTGCCGCGATCCTTCGTGGACTTCATCGAGGAACTGCAGCGGCGGAAGGAGCATCCGATCGTGATCGCGTTCGGGAATCCCTATTTTCTGCAGCAGATTCCGGATGTGGGCGCCTACGTCGTCGCGTGGGGCGGCTTCCCGGTGTCGCAGGGCGCGGCGGCGCGGGCGCTGATCGGCACGATCCCGATGACGGGAAAGCTTCCGATCACCATCCCAGGCCCTTGATTTAGTCGCAGCGCGCTACTAATTGTTCGGCATGACAGCCCGCACCGCTTCCACGCGCGCCGAATCAGGCCGCGCTGCCGCCTCCATCGATGCCGTCATTCTCGCGCCGGCGGGGACACAGCTCTCCGTGCTGCTGGCGCGCAGTCCCGCGAAGTCGCGTGAGCGCTGGCAGCTCCCGTGGCGCGCACTCCGCCTCGACGAGACGATCGACCGGGAGGCGTCCAGGCTCGCGCGCAAGACGCTCGGTTCGACCCCGGCCTTGGTGGAGCAGGTAGCTGCGTTCGGCGATGGGCGCCGCCACCCGTCGGGCGCGGCGCTGTCGGTGGCGTTTCTGGCGCTGGTCGATGCGAAGACCGGTACCGTCATGGACGACGCCGGTGAAGCGAGCTGGTTCGCCGTGGATGACCTGCCGGCGCTCCCGCCGCGCCAGCGCGGAATGCTCGAAGGCGCCCTGACGTCGCTGCGGACGCGGCTGGAGCAGGGGCCGATCGCGTTCCATCTGCTCCCGCCGACGTTCACGCTCACGCAGCTGCAGGACATTTACGAGCTGCTCCTCGGGCGACGGTTGCACAAGGCGAGCTTCCGGCGGTCGCTGCACGCGGCGTGGCTCGTGGAGCCGACCGACGAGTGGCGGAGCGAAGGGCGCGGACGCCCCGCGCAATTATTTCGTTATGCGCCGAAGAAGCGCCGAGGTGGACGGCGCGGGGTACGATTCGGAGGCTGATCGCCGCGGATCCGTGACCCGATCTTGACCGCGCATGGGAGGCCCGTGTCTTGCAAACCATTATTTTTTAGTTGCAAGATGTGCCTAAGAAATAAGGGAGCCACCATGGGCGCTGCACGCAAGATTCGCCGGACCTCTTCTCTTCGCAGCGCGCAGCGCGACGGAGTGGATGCCGGTGCGCCGGCGATGGCGCCGGCGATGGCTCCGGCTGAGCCCACGGAAGCGGCTCGCGTCGTTACGCTCGATGACGGCACTCGCTGGCAGGCCACAGTCGTCGCTCGTCTGGTGTCCGAGGACATGCTCACCGGGTACGGGTCCGCGCGGCTCCTCGTGCGACTCGATTCGCTGACGTTCCCCGATCGCCCGTCGCGGGTCGCGACCGTGCGTGCCCGATCGCTTCATTCGGTGGATGACGAAGTGTTGTGCGCGCTCGCCGCGACATCCGCGGCGCGGGACTACCGGTCGCCGCATCGAAACAGAGCCTGACGCATAGAGCACCACGAGGGGGCACGAGGGGGATAGACGGAGAAGGCTCCCGGCGCGGAACCGGGAGCCTTCTCGTATGCGCGCGTGTCTCGCGCGGCAGGTCTACGGCTCGACGTCCGGATCGTCGCGGCGGCGGGCCTGCCACTGAATCAGTCCGCGCGCAACGGCGACGTTGTCCGACGCGATCTGGTAGAGCTCCTTGAACGCCGTAGACTGCGTCGGCGCCTGCGCCTCCGCGATCACCGGCGGCTCGTGGCCATCGCGGCGCTGCGGGTCGATGCGGCGCTCGACGGACACGCGCGCGGTGACCTCCGGCGTCTCCTTCGAGACGGCCTCGATGGTCACGACTCCGCCGCCGGGCAACCCGCGACTGTAGAGCAGCACGGGGTCTTCCATCCCGGTCTGGCCGTCGTCCGTTTCGTTCGCGTCGCTAGACATCAGTAGATCAGCGGTGCAGAAGGGGCGAACGCCATGTCTTCGGCGGAGCTACTGCCGAGGGGATCGGGTATGGCCAACGAAGCAGGAAGATCGAAGGTTCCGACCGCTGGTAGTACACGGCGCACCGCGATCAAACGTTGTCCGAACCATGTTCTGTGCGTACCGGTGCCGGAGAGCCGCGCGAGCATCACGCGATGCCCGCTACTCGATGCGTGAATGATCGAGTCACCGCCGATATACATAGCGATGTGCTGCGCTCCGCGCCCGCCGTAAAAAAAGAGGAGGTCACCCGGCTCGAGACTCCGCTCGTCCGGAGCGATGCCGTACGCGGCCTGTTCGTGGGCCGTGCGTGGCATTTGGAGCCCGTGAAGTGCGAAGACGTAGCGAATGAAGCCCGAGCAGTCGAACGCCCGTGGAGTGGTCCCGCCGAGCACGTAGCGAACGCCCAGGTAGCGGCGAGCGGTTTCGACGACGGTGTTGCCATCGACGACGCCGGCGACGTGCACCGAGGGTTGGGAGCGCGGGGTGGCCTGCGCTTCCAGCTGTGGTGCTGCGACGGCGCACGCGAGCGCCCCGACCGCGGAGATGCGGCGGATCCAGGTGAGAACCATCCAAGAAAAGGACGATCCACCGATCTATCGGTCAGCCGCGGCGCGGATGGCGCCGGCAGTATTCCTGCTCTTGAGGGCGGAACTCCATATGTCGCCTAGCTTTACGATTCGTTCGGGAACCGTCTCGATGGTGAGCTTCCGCGGGTCCAGTGACGCGTTCAGCTCCTTCCACTGGAGTGGGGTCGAAACCGTCGCGCCGTCGCGCGCGCGGACGCCGTAGGCGCCGGCGACGCTCTTTCCCTTCACGTTCTGCAGATAGTCGACGTAGATCGCGGCTGGCGGACGCGCCTTCACCGCGCGCTCGACCGTCGCTTCCTTCGGATGCGACTCGGCGACGCGCGTCGCAATGAGCTGGGCGAGGAGGAGTCCGGCCTCGTACCGCGTACGAAGGGGAAGGGGAATGACGATGTGCAGCCCGCGCGAGCCGGAGGTCTTGAGGGCGGCGGTGAGGGCGAGCGAATCGAGCTCCTTCTTTACCCATTGCGCGACACGCACGACGGTCGCAAACGTCGCGCGTGGACCCGGATCGAGATCGAGAATCGTGTAGTCCATGTCGTCGATCGAGCCGATGCGCGAGTGCCATGGATCGACGGAAACGCAGCCGATCTGCACCGTGTAGAGCAGCGTCGCGAGGTCGCCACCGACGATGCGGTCCGCGCTCTCGCCATCGTCATTGACCACGGGCTCGACGCGAATGATCGGCGGCGCATGCTGCGGCGGCTTCTGTTGAAAGAAGACTTCGCCCTTGATCCCTTCCGGCGTGCGCTTCAGCACGAGCGGGCGGTCGGTGATGACGGGGAGGATGAGCGGGGCCACGCGTGCGTAGTAGCGCATGACGTCGCCCTTGGTGAAGCCGTTTGCGGGGAAGTAGATCTTGTCGAGGCTCGAGACGTGGAGCGAGACGCCGCGCGCGATCTCGACGTTGCCATCGCCGCCGTTCTCCTGGATGTCGGCGAGCTGCTGCTCGACGGAGCCCTGCGGCGCGGACGCGGGGGATCGGGCAGATTTCTTCGCCGCCTTCTTCGCGACTGAATTCTTCGCGACTGACTTTTTCGCGGACGCCGTCTTCTTCGCACGCGTTGCCGGTTTCGCTTTTTGCACGCTCGTCCCCTCGCGTTTCACCGTGCGCGGATTCTTGTCGTCGCGCGTGCCGACGTAGATCGGCTGGCGCAGCTTCCCGTCCGTCGTCCACTCGTTGAACTTCACTTCGACCACGACCTTCGGCGTGACCCAGTGCACGGGCTCGCGCGGGCGCGGCGTCTCCTCGAAGGGCGATGATTTTCGCGCGAGCGGCTCGAGCGTCTCGTACATCTCGGCGAGCCCCGCGTTGTCGAAGCCGCCGCCCATGTTGCCGACGTAGATCAGCCGTCCCTGGTCGTAGTAGCCCAACAGCAGCGCGCCGATGTGCTGGCGCGTGTTGCGCGGCTCGGTCCATCCGCCCACGACGAACTCCTGGCGAAACTCGAGCTTGAGCTTGAGCCAGTCGCGCGAGCGCGCGCCTGGCTGATACGGCGCATCGACGCGTTTCGCGATGATCCCTTCCCAGCCGTCGTGTTTCGCGCGCGCGAGCATCGCGCGTCCGTCATCGAGGTCGGACTCCGTGAGGCGGAGCTCCGCCGACTCGTGCTTCGCGAGACGCTTCTCGAGTCGCGCGCGCCGCTTCGTCCATGGCTCGTGCACGAGGACGTCGTTGCCGTCGAGCAGAATGTCGAACGCCATCAGCGCGGCCGGCGCGCTGTCCTCGAAGCCGGCGATCGCGCGCGCGTCCTTCACGTGCATGCGACCCTGCAGCTCCTGAAAGCGCGCCGGTGCGCCATCGTGCAGCGCGACGACTTCGCCATCGAGCACGAGTGCGCGGCGTCCGCGCGAGGCGAGCGTGCGCACCGCTTCCGCGATGCCGGGGAATTGCGCGGTCTTGTCCTTCCCGTTGCGCGTGACGAGGCGCGCCGCATCCGGCGTGGCATAGGCGAGGACGCGAATGCCGTCGTACTTCGGCTCGAAGGTCCACTCCTTCCCGTCGGGGACGTCAGTGCCGACGGAGGCGAGCATCGGATCGAGGGCGCCGTCGCCGAGTGCTTTGGCGGAGGCGGCACGCGAGGCGGCGGAGGGAGCGGAGGGGGCGTTGCGCGCGACGCGCCTGGCCTCCGGCTTCCCGGGCGGTGCGGCGTTCGGGCCGCGGTTGGAGTGCCAGACTTTCTTCTTCGTGTTCTCCGCAATCTCGTCCATCGTGCGGCCGCTCACGACCGAAGTCGTCTCGTCGGCGACGATGTCGGCGCCCGGCTTTGCGAATTCATCGCGATGCTTGATGAGGAGCCACTGCGGCTTCGCATCGGAGCCGCGGCTGGTTCGCACGAGCACCCACGAGCCGTGCATACGCTCGCCGTGCATGAGGATCTTGAGGTCGCCCTTCGCGTAGCCCTTGTGGAGCGCGGGGATTGGATCGTTCTCGTCGACCGCGGAGGTGTAGGTGCCGCGATCCCAGAGCATGACCGTGCCGCCGCCGTACTCGCCCTCGGGGATCGTCCCTTCGAAGGTGTTGTAGTCGAGCGGGTGATCCTCGACCTGCATGGCGAGGCGCTTGACGGATGGATCGAGGCTCGGGCCCTTGGGCACGGCCCAGCTCTTCATCACGCCATCGAGCTCGATGCGGAAGTCGAAGTGGAGATGACTCGCCGCGTGCTTCTGGATGACGAAGACGAGCGACTTCTTCTTCTTCGCGCGCGCCTCGTTGCCGGAGGGTTCGGCGGTTTTCGAGAAGTCGCGCTTGTCGCGATACTCGGAGAGCTTGCGTCGTACCGCCGGCTTCGCGCGCTCGGCCATGTCTCGCTACGCCGTCTTGCGCTTGGCGCGCTTCGTCGTCTTCGCGGTTTTCGACTTCGCCGATCTGCGCTCGCGAGCGGCGGCGTCGTGCGGTCGTGAGCGCACGGTGCCCTTCGTCTTTCCACTGTCGAGACTTTCGCGAAGGCGTTGCATGAGATCGATCACCTGCGTGTCGCGCTGGGCTTCGGGCTCGGGTTTCAGGTTGACCTTCTTGCCTTTCATCTTCCCGTGGATGAGCCGCATGAGGTTGGCGCGGTATTCGTCCGTGTACTTGGTCGGCTCGAAGCTTTCGGCGAGGCTCGTGACGAGCTGCTCGGCCATCGTGAGCTCCTGGGGGCGGACGAGAGAGGAGCTCGGGAGGCTGAGGGTATCGGGGTCGATGAGCTCATTGGCGAAGCGCATGATCTCGAGGATCAGGGCGTCGTCGACGACGCGGATGCCCGCGAGGTGCTGCTTCTGGCGCATGATGATCTTGCCGATGCCGACGGTTCCGGTTTTCCGGATCGCCTCGCGGAGGAGGGCATAGGCTTTCTCGCCACCTTTGGAGGGGACGAGGAAGTAAGGCGTTTCGAAGTAGCGCGGATCGATCTCATCTTCCTGTACGAAGTCGACGATCTCGAGTGTCTTCGACGCTTCGACGGCGGCGGTCTTGAAATCTTCGTCGGTGATGATGACGTATTTGTTTTTCGCGTACTCGTAACCCTTGACGATTTCGCCCCAGGGAACCGGCTCGCCGCTGGTGGAAGAGACGCGCTCGTATTTGATGGGAGCGTGGTCGTCCTCGTGGAGCATGCGGAAGCTGATGTGATCGCCTTGAATGGCGGTGCGCACTTCGACGGGGATGCTGACGAGACCGAACGAGAGTGAGCCTTTCCAGATCGAAGCCATCGTGACTCCTGGGGTGCCGAGCGAGATGTGCAGCCGGAGGTGGACCGAGGGGCAAGACCGGTGCCGATCAGGGATACGAATCGGGCGGACGGTGCGGGCAAAAAAAAGAGCCCCAGCAATGCTGGGACTCTTTTGGTTATTACGGGAGGAGATCAGACCTTCTGAACGTCTGCGGCCTGAGGACCTTTCTGACCCTGAACGATCTCGAACTCGACCTGATCGCCTTCGGCGAGCGACTTGAAGCCGTTGCCGGTGATGGCGCTGAAGTGGACGAAAACATCGGGGCCGCCCTCACGGGAGATGAAACCGAAGCCTTTCGCGTCGTTGAACCACTTCACGGTGCCGGTAATACGTGCCATGGTACCTTACCCTCTCCCCTGTGGGGCTAGAACTGTTGTACTGATCGCTGACGCCGAGCTGCGGAAACATCTGCCACTGGCTATCGCGCGATACCGGAATGTACCGAAATCTAAACAAATGATTCCGGTGGTAACTAGATCATATCTCATAATTTGGGCCACGCCCGCGACTTGCTGAGTAGAACCGCCGGTGGAGCTGGTAAGAACAGTTAGTTCGGCGGGATCAGGCGGCGCCAGCGATGTAGCGGGCGATGCGTCCGCAACTCGAACAGCGGAGCGTCACGTGGGAGCGGGGAATGGGAGGGACCTGGTCCGGATCTCGGAGAATCGGGCCGGAGCACGAAGGACAGCTGAGTGGAGCGCCGGTGCGATCGTTCGCGATGAGCTGCAACGCTTGCGCAGGATTGTACGTGGCCGGACGTGGCTTTCGCATGAACCCCTCCAAAGTCTCAACAGGTCTCCCGTCTTACAGGAGACGATCAAATGCCGCTTGCCGCACGGACGCAAGCGACCGCTACGGGGAAGAACGCCGTACATTCGCAGAGCGTTGGGGTTTGCGGCCGCAGTAACCGTCTATTTGACGGCCTGCGGACCCCGAACGCATTTCCCGATCCTGCCCCTTGCTCTCCCCAACTCCCTCGCGTCGGACGACAGTGCCGCCCTACTCGCGAGAGATTTAGCGCCTATGCTATACCTCCAGCGGGACGAATCGTTCCCTCTCGAGCGCACCGTCGCCGTTTTACACCCCACTCGGCGCGTAATCGCCTATTACTTGACGTACCGCCATGATATCGCCGCCCGCTGGTCCCCCTTCGCGCAGGGGGCTGACGAGGAGGAGTTCTGGGTAGGCTACGACGCCACCAACGCCCCCACCGATCTGTGGACTTACTGGCACGGAGACATCCTGCATGCTAACTGGCGTGGCAAGGGGGAGCTGGGGGTGAACGTCCAGTGGGGCAAGCATGGATCGCTCCCGCGCGGCACGCTCCCGTCGGAGCTCCCGCGCGACAAGTCGCTCGAGATCTTCTATGCGATGACCTACTTCTTTCCCGATCTGCTGCTCGGCAGATTCTCGAGCCGAGGGCCGCTCTGCTTCTGCCGGAGCTTCGCGCGCTACCAGGAGTTCACTCGTCCCATCGTGCTCGGCGCGCGGCTGACGGCCATCGGACGCACGGCGGATCCCGACTCGCTCCTCACCGCCGTCTTTGGGCCGCACTACGCACACAAACCCTACTGGCCATGGGAGCCGCGGCGCTACACGCGCGTCTGGCACGGCGTGCGCGGCGAGCGCGCCCTGCTCGGCCGCCCGTGACCTCGCCTCAACCGTGGGCCGAGTTGGTGCGTAGAGATGTCGTGATGACCTCGACGATGAAAAATACCTTGAATTCAAGACAATTCCTTCGCGCGGCGGTCGCGACTCTCGCCCTGCTCGCCGGCGCCGCGTGTCATGGGGCATTGCCCACTCCCGCCCCGCACCCGGGCGCGAGCGCGCGCACGGTGATCGTGCTCGGCTTCGACGGCTTCGCCCGTCGCTATCTCGACGCCGACTCCGCCCCCGCGCTCCACGCGCTCGCGCGCAGCGGCGTCACCGCGCACGGAATGATCCCGAGCTTTCCGACGATCACCTTCCCGAACTTCTACGCGCTCGCGACGGGACTCTACCCCGACCACTCGGGGATCGTGAACAACCGCTTCTTCGATCCGGCGCACGACAGCG
>JBDTJH010000038.1:0-8595 GCA_039935955.1 Gemmatimonadaceae bacterium | reverse complement strand
GTCCCCGGCGTGATCGGCACCTTCCACACGCACCCGTATCGCGCGGCGACCTCTGGCGACAGCGCGCTCAAGGAGCCGGGACTCTCGAAGCAGGACCTAATGACCTTCATGGGGGGCAACGATCGCGCACTGATCGTCGTCTGGGATGTCGACTCGCTCGACGTCGCGCTCCGCGCCGCCGACGGACGCGTCGTGCACCCGGCGCTCCTCGTCCCGCGCTGAGACTTCCCCCGCACCCCCTCACCGCTACGTTTCAGCTATGAGCTCCCCCGCCGCCCTCGAATCTCCCAGCGTCGCACTCCAGCGCGAGAGTGAGCTCATCGAGTGGCTCCGGACGCACGACTCGCTCCTCCTCGGCTTCAGCGGCGGCGTCGACTCCGCCTATCTCGCCTGTGTCGCCATCGAGGCCGTCGGCGCCGAGCGCTTTCTCGCGGTGATCGGACGCAGCGCGTCATATCCCGTCGAACAGTGGCAGACCGCGCGCGATGTTGCCGCGCGCGCTGGGATCGAAGTGCTGGAGGTCGACACACACGAAATGGACGACCCGCGCTACGTCGCCAACCCCACCAACCGCTGCTACTTCTGCAAGTCCGAGCTCTGGACGGTGCTCGAACGCATGCGCGCCGAGCGTGGGATCGAGACCATAATCGACGGCACGAACGCCGACGATCTCTCCGATCATCGCCCGGGCAAGAAGGCCGCCGGTGAGATGAGCGTGCGGTCGCCGCTCGCGGAGCTCGGCTTCACCAAGGCTGACATTCGTGAGCTCTCACGCGCGCGCGGAATTCCAACATGGTCGCAGCCGTCGTCGCCGTGTCTCTCGTCGCGCCTGCCGTACGGCACGCCGGTCACGGTCACGCGACTCGCGTCCGTCGAGCGCGCGGAGCGTTCGCTGCGAGAGCTCGGCGTGTCGGGCAACCTGCGTGTGCGTCATCACGGCGACAGCGCGCGCATCGAGATGGATCTCGCCGAGCTCTCCCGCTGGAGCGATCCCGATCGCGCCACGGAGATCCTGGCCGCGGTGTGCGCGGCGGGATTCGTCAGCGCGGTGCTCGACCCGCGTGGCTTCCGCTCCGGCTCCCTCAACGTGCTCGCCGGCGTCATCCCCGATCGCGGAGACAGTGCGCCTCTTTCTGGCTCTTGAGCTGGACGCTCGCGAGCGACGGGCGATCTGTCTGGCGATCGCGCCGATGAAGAAGGCCGCACCCGAAGCAACGTGGGCGCGGGAAGAAAATCTTCATCTGTCGATCAAGTTCTTCGGTGAGCAACCCGACACGGCACCGGCGCAGCTCGTCATTATCCTCGGCGCGATCGCCCGAGCCCAGCAGCCGCTCGACCTCCGCATCAGCGGGCTCGGCGCCTTCCCAAACCTTCGGGCGCCTCGTGTCGTATGGATGGGCGTGCAACACGACCCGCGACTCGAGCTTATGCATCACGATGTCGAAGCCACCTGCGCGGCCAGCGGCTTCGCGCTCGATGCGCGCGCCTTCCGCCCGCACATCACCCTCGCGCGCGTGCGCGAAGAGATGCCGCTCGCCAATGCGCGCGCGCTCGCCGTCGCGGCGCGGGCTGTGGGGTACAAGGGAGTCCAGCAGGTGACCGCGCTTACGCTCCTCGAGAGTACGCACGCGCCGGGCGGCCCGCGCTACACGGCGGTCGCGTCGATTCCACTCGGAGGTGGGTGAGTCATGGGAGGATGCTTCAAGTCGATCGGCTGTCTCGTCGTCGCGATCGCGATCGCAGCGGGCGCGTGGGTCGGGCGCGACTACTGGACGCCGTATCTCCACCGCATCACGCGGCCGATCCCTGCCGCACCGGCGCACGCGGCCGGCGAATGGCAGCCCGCGACTCCCGCGGGCGCCGGACGCGCACGCGCGATCATCGAGCGACTCGCCTCGCGCAACGGTCCCGTGTACGGCAACGTCGAAGCGGGCGACCTCGTCGCCTTCATCTTTCAGCAGCTCTCGCATCAGCTGCCGCCCTCCGCGCGCGACGTCGAGGCGATGGTGAGCGGCGACCAGCTCCTCGTCCGTTGCTCCGTCAATCCCACCGACTTCGGTGACCTCTCGCAGCTCGGACCGCTCGCCAGGATGCTCGGCGATCGCGAGCAGGTGCAGTTCGGCGGCACGCTCGACATCGTCAAGCTCGGGCTCGCAGAATATCGCGTGCAGAGTTTCCGCATCCACGACTTCTCGCTCCCGCACGCGATGATGCCGAAGCTGATCAGGAGCTATTCGAAGGGCACGCGCCCAGCGGGGGTCGCGGAAGACGCGCTGCCGCTCACCACGCCGGTGCACATCGGCGACGTGCGCATCAGCAAGGGACTGATCACCCTCTACAAGGTGGTCCGATGAGCCCGAAGATCCTCGTCGCCGACGACGAAAAGGGTATCCGCGCCGCGCTCGGGCAGCTCCTCGAGTACGACGGCTACGAGGTGCACTCGGTTCAGAATGCGGTGGACGCGATCGCGGAGTACGAGAAGTGGCACCCCGATCTCGTCTTCATGGATGTGAAGATGGGCGGCATCGATGGGCTCGAGGCGCTCAAGCGGATTCGCGTCATCGATCCCGCGGCGATCGTCGTGATGATCAGCGGACATGGGACCATTCAGACCGCCGTCGAGGCGACGCAGCTCGGCGCGTACGACTTTCTCGAGAAGCCGCTCGACACCGATCGCATTCAGGTCACGCTGCGCAACGCGCTCCAGCATGTGGTGCTCCGCGAGGAGAATTCGCGGCTTCGCCAGAGCATCGAGTCGCGCTACGAGATCGTCGGCAAATCGTTCGCGATCCGCTCGCTCATCGAGAAGATCGAGCGCGTCGCCACGACGCCGGCTCGCGTGCTGATCACCGGCGAGAATGGAACGGGGAAGGAGCTCGTCGCGCGCGCGGTGCACCGGCTGTCGCCGCGAGCGGAGAAGCCGTTCGTCGAGGTGAACTGCGCGGCGATTCCGAGTGAGCTCATCGAGAGTGAGCTCTTCGGACACATCAAGGGCTCGTTCACCGGCGCGATCGCCGATCGCACCGGGAAATTCGAGCAGGCGAACGGCGGTACGCTCTTCCTCGATGAGATCGGCGACATGAGCCCGAGCGCGCAGGCGAAGGTGCTGCGCGTGCTCGAGGATGGCGTCGTCAATCGCATCGGCAGCTCGAAGACGATCTCGGTGGACGTGCGTGTAATCGCCGCGACGAACAAGAATCTCGAAGCGGAGATCGCGGAGGGACACTTCCGCGAGGATCTCTACTATCGACTGAACGTCGTCCCCGTCGTGGTGCCGCCGCTGCGCGACCGCCGCGAGGACATCCCGCTGCTCGTGCATCACTTCGCCGGGATTCTCTCCGAAGGGGAAGGGATGCCGCCGCGCACCTTCAGCCAGGACGCCGTCGACCGTCTCGCCGCCTTCGGCTGGCCGGGGAACGTGCGCGAGCTGAAGAACACCGTCGAGCGAATTCTCATTCTCTCGTCGGGACCGCGCATCGGCGCGACCGATGTCGATCGCCTGCTCGGACTTCGCGCGGCGGACACCACGAGCCTCGGCTCGCTCGCCGACAGCAAGACGTTCGAGGAATTCAAGGAGGCAGCGGAGCGCGCCTTCCTCCTCCACAAGCTTCGCGAGACGGACTGGAACGTCTCGGAAACTGCGCGCCTCCTCGACATGCCGCGCTCGAATCTCTACAAGAAGATCGAGCGATATGCGCTGGCGCGAGAGCACGCCTAGTAAAGGATCACAATGGCCGACACGGATTGGGACAAGGAGATGAAGAAGATCGACCGGCAGCTCGAGTCGATCTCCGACGACGCGCTCATCACGACGAAGGGCGCGAAGGCGCCGGCCGAGAAGGCGAAGGTGGCCGAGGTGAAGCGCACCACGTC
The DNA here is from genome assembly GCA_039935955.1 of Gemmatimonadaceae bacterium. Lineage (GTDB taxonomy): Bacteria > Gemmatimonadota > Gemmatimonadetes > Gemmatimonadales > Gemmatimonadaceae > FEN-1250. The sequence continues at coordinate 4,722 of JBDTJH010000038.1, read as the reverse complement.
GACGTTCGGCGTTTTCGCGCGGCTGACGCTCGCCGTCGTTCTCGGGCTCGCCATGCTCTTCTGGCCATATAGCGCGCGCTGCGGACCGGGGCTGTTCGCCTTTCTCTTCGCGAGCGGGATGGTCACGGTGGCTGGTGTGTGGAGCGCCATCTGGACATGGCGCCATCGCGCCGCGCAGGCACACGTGCTCTCGCTCCTCCTCGTCCTCTGGGGGCTCGTGCTCGCCGGGCTCGAGGTTCTCCCGCGCACCGGCTACGCGACCCCGACTTCCTCGCATCCCGCAACGTGGATGTGCTCCTGACGCGCTCGCTCATTTCCTGCGATATTACGACATGAAAACTTTCAAGAACTTCGTCGCCGGCGCGTGGGTCGAGCCGTCCACCGGCAAGTATTTCGACAACATCAATCCCGCCGACACCACAGATATCATCGGCCGCTTCCCGCTCTCCACGAGTGCCGACCTCGAGAAGGCCGTCGCATCGGCGAAGCGTGGCTTCGAGATCTGGAGTCGCACGCCCGCGCCCGCGCGTGGCGATGTGCTCCGCAAGGCGGGCGATCTGCTCGTCGCGCGCAAGGATGAGATCGCGGAGCTGATGACGCGCGAGATGGGCAAGCCGGTCGCCGAGACGAAGGGCGATGTGCAGGAAGGCATCGATACGGCGTACTACGCGGCCACGGAAGGCCGACGACTCTTCGGACACACGGTGCCGAGCGAGCTGCGATCGAAGTGGGCGATGAGCTTCCGTCGACCGATCGGGATCTGCGGGATCATCACGCCGTTCAACTTCCCGCTCGCAATTCCGACGTGGAAGATCTTCCCTGCGCTGCTCTGCGGCAACGCGGTGATCTTCAAGCCGGCGGAGGATGTACCGCACACGGGGACGGTGTTCGTCGAGATTCTGCTCGAGGCCGGGCTCCCGCCGGAAGTCGTGCAGCTGCTGCACGGTGCGGGCGAGGATGTCGGCGCGGCGATCGTCGCGCACCCGGACATTCCCGCGATCTCGTTCACCGGATCGACGGCCGTTGGGTCGATGGTCGGCGAGACGTGCGGACGGATGCACAAGCGACTCTCGCTCGAGATGGGCGGGAAGAATGCGATGATCGTGCTCGACGATGCGGATCCCGAGCTCGCGCTCGAGGGCGTGCTGTGGGGCGCCTTCGGCACGACGGGGCAGCGCTGTACGGCGACGAGCCGGCTCATTCTCCAGTCGAAGATCCACGACAACGTGCTCGGCCTCCTCGTCGATCGCGCCAAGGCGATGAGGCTCGGCGACGGCCGCAAGAAGGGGACGGATGTCGGGCCGCTCATCAACGCGGCATCGCGCGAGAAGGTCGAGCGGTACGTCGACATCGGCCAGGCGGAGAACGCCGATCTGCTGTGCGGCGGCAAGCGTCCGACAGGGAAGGCGCTCGAGAACGGCTACTTCTTCGAGCCCACGGTGTTCGCGCGCGTCGAAGCTGGCTCTCGTCTCGAGCAGGAGGAGATCTTCGGGCCGATCCTCTCGGTCATCCGTGTCGACAGCGTCGAAGAAGCGTTCGCGGTGAATAATGATGTTCGCTACGGGCTGTCGTCGTCGGTGTACACGCGGGACGTTAACGTTGCCTTCCGCGCGCTAACCGAACTGGACAACGGGATCACGTACATCAATGCACCGACGATCGGCGCCGAGGCGCATCTGCCGTTTGGTGGAGTGAAGCAGACGGGCAACGGCCACCGCGAGGGCGGCTGGGAGGTCTACGAGTTCTACTCCGAAACGAAGGTCGGCTACGTCGACTTCTCGGGTAAGCTGCAACGGGCGCAGATCGACAATTACGGCGATGACGCCACGACGCTGCTCTAGTGAGTTGGCGCGCGGGATCGACTTGCAATCGGCCCGCGCCTCAGGGAAATTCGTCAACAGTTGCCTCGCGGTCGACTGATTAGTCACCCGGAGAGCGGCGGCTCGCCGCAAAGCGAATATCCGCCGGATCATTCCGCCGCCCCACGATGGACGCCGATGTCTCAACCGCCCACCCCGTCCGGTTCGCGAACCGTCACCGAAGAGCATCGGGCGGAAGTTCTGCGCGCGATGAATCGGTCGCGCTGGCGGATGGATGGGTTTTGGGAGTGGTCGAAGATCATCATATTCGCCGTCGCGCTGTTCGTGGTCATCCGAACGTTCGGCGTCGAGGCGTACAAAATCCCGACGGGCAGCATGGAGAACACGCTGCTGGTCGGTGATTTTCTCCTCGTGAACAAGGCGCTCTACGGCGCCGAGATTCCGTTCACCAGCTTGCGACTTCCCGCGATTCGCTCCCCGCGGCGCGGCGATGTGATAGTCTTCCAGTATCCGCTCAAGCCGGACATGGCTTATGTCAAACGTCTGATTGGTCTTCCGGGCGATACGCTCGAGATGCGCGAAGGCGAGCTGCTGTTGAACGGGCGGATGCAGAACGAGCAGTACGTCATCCATTCGCATCCGTTGGGAGAGCCGCTGGAACAGGAATTTCGCTGGCAGGATCAGTATCTGGTTCGTACCGCCCAGGCGCGCGAGACATACCATCCATCGCGTAACACTTGGGGTCCGCTGATCGTCCCTGAGAAGAGCTACTTCATGCTCGGGGACAACAGAGACAACAGTGAAGACAGCCGCTATTGGGGCTTCGTCGCCGATACTCTGGTTCGGGGGAAACCCCTCATTGTCTATTACAGCTACGAGCGTGACGCGACGCACCGCTTCCCGTGGCTCACCGACATTCGGTGGAGCCGTCTGGGAACGCGGGTTCGCTGATCGATGGTTCGTTCGACGTTCGGTTCGCACGCGCGCGGTCGCGCATTCGTGCTGGTCCCTGCAGGAGTAGCCGCCCAGTATGGCCGTACCTTCGCATAAGAAGTCTTCGTACGACGAAGGGTCGCTGGACCAGTATCTTCGCGACATCAGCGCGTACCCGCTGATCGATCGCGACGAAGAAGTGCGTCTCGCGCAACTCATCCGCGTGAAGGACGCCGAGGCGCTCGACAAGCTCGTGCGCTCGAATCTGCGCTTCGTCGTCTCCGTCGCCAAGAAATATCAGAACCAGGGCGTCGCCCTCTCGGATCTCATCAACGAAGGCAACCTCGGTCTCATCCGCGCGGCGCACAAATTCGACGAGACGAAGGGGATCAAGTTCATCTCCTACGCCGTGTGGTGGATCCGCCAGGCAATTCTGCAGGCGCTGGCCGAACAGTCGCGCATCGTGCGGGTGCCGCTGAATCGCGCGGGCACGCTGCACCGCATCGGCAAGCGCGCGAACGCCCTGCTCCAGGAGCTCGGCCGCGAGCCGACGCACGAGGAGATCGCGCACGAGATGGACATCACCGAGGAAGAGGTCGCGAAGACGATCTCGATCTCGCAAACGCATCTCTCGCTCGATGCGCCGATGACGCCGGGTGAGGACAACCGGCTGCTCGACTACCTGCCGGATACGCTCAACGCAACGCCGGACGAGCAGACGTTCGAGAAAGCGCTCACGGAAGCCATCGAGGAATCGCTGTCGTCGCTCAAGGAGCGCGAAGCAAAAATTCTGCGCTTGTACTTCGGCCTCGACAGCGAAGAGCCGATGACGCTCGAGCAGATCGGCGCGCTCCTCGGCATCACGCGCGAGCGCGTTCGGCAGATCAAGGAGAAGGCGCTTTCCCGCCTGCGTCACGTGTCGCGCGCCCGCGCACTCGAGAGCTTCCTGGGATAAGAACGCACCATGGTCGAACGCAATCCCGAAGACATCGAACGTCCGTTCGCCGCAGGGCCGATGCGCCGCATGGTCACGATGGTCGGTCGCGCGCTGATGCTGCGCTGTCCCAACTGCGGCTCGCGCGGGCTCATGAAGAACTGGTTCAAAATGGAAGCCCGCTGTCCCGCCTGCGGGTTGCGGGTGGAGCGCGAGGGGAACGACTACATGGCGGGGTCGGTCATGTTCAACCTCGTGCTGGCCGAGCTGGTGTTCGCGTTCGTGCTGGTCGCGTGGCTGGTGGTGCAATGGCCCGACGTGAACTGGGACGCGCTGGAGATCGTCGCCCCGCTGGGCATGGCCGCCGCTCCGTTCGTGCTCTTCCCGTTCTCGAAGCTCGTGTGGCTCGCGGCGGATCTCGCACTGCGCCCCGCGGCCGCGAGCGAGCTTGGGGTGAAGCAGCCCTCTACGATTTCCGTAAAATAATTCGCACGACATTGGCACCGCTGCGCAGCCGCTGAGGCGGCTGGGCGCGGTGGCTGTTCTCGCGCGCGTCCGGTACTTTTCGCCCCCTATGCTCCGAGCACTTCGCCACGCCACGTGGCTCGCCGCGACGATCGTTGTCGCGTTGACGATGCCAGCTATGGCTCGCGCGCAGAGCTCGCCGGCAGCGACTTCCGCGGCAATCTCCGCCGCAGACCTTCGCTCTCGGCTCTACCTCATCGCCGACGACTCGATGCGCGGCCGTCTCGCGGGCTCGGTAGGCGACTCGATGGCGACGGCATACATCGCCGCGGAGTTCGCGCGCGACGGGTTGACGCCCGCGGGCGAGAATGGCGGATGGTTTCAGACCGTGCACTTTCACGATCGCGGCAATCGCGAGCCCGCGATCCCCGCGCGCAACGTGATCGCCATGCTGCGCGGCAGCGACTCCCTGCTGCGCAACGAGTATGTCGTGATGAGCGCGCACAACGATCACGTCGGCGTCGCGCGGCAGCCGGTCGATCACGACGCGCTGCGCGTGACGAACTTCGC
>JBDTJH010000037.1:0-6967 GCA_039935955.1 Gemmatimonadaceae bacterium | reverse complement strand
GCCGCCATCGCCCGCCTCCGGGCCGAGATCGATGATCCAGTCCGCCAGCTTGATGACGTCGAGGTTGTGCTCGATGATCACGAGCGTGTGCCCCTGGTCGACGAGTCGCTCGAAGACGCGCGCGAGCTTGCGGATGTCCTCGAGGTGAAGCCCCGTCGTCGGCTCGTCGAGCACGTAGAGCTTGCGCGTCTTCGTCTTCCCCGCGTTCGACAGCTCGCGCGCGATCTTCACGCGCTGCGCCTCGCCGCCCGACAGCGTCGGCGCCGGCTGGCCGAGCTTGAGGTAGCCGAGTCCGACCTGCTGTAGCTGCCAGAGCGCCTGCCCGAGCTTCTCTTCGCGGGGGAAGAATCGGATCGCCTGATCGATGGTAAGCTCGAGCACCTCGTACACGCTCTTGCCGCGCACCTTCACCTCGAGCACCTCGTTCTTGAACCGCTTCCCTCCGCAGACGTCGCACGGCACGAAGACATCGGCCATGAACACCATCTCGACCTGCAGAAATCCGGCGCCCTCGCAGTTCTCGCAGCGACCGCCCTTCACGTTGAACGAGAAGTGGCCCGCACCGTAGCGCTTCTGTCGTGCGAGAGGCTGGTCGGCAAAGATGCGCCGGATCTCGTCGAAGGCCTTCACATACGTCACCGGATTCGATCGCGGCGATTTTCCGATCGGACTCTGATCGATGCACACGACATCCGCGAGCGGCTCCCAGCCCGTGATGCCGTCGAAGCCGCCGACGCGCTCGCCGAGATGCCGCTTCGCGGTGTGCTCGCCGGTGAGCCTGGTCTCGAGCGCGCGGAGCAGCACATCGTGCACGAGCGTGCTCTTGCCGGACCCCGACACGCCAGTGACCACAGTGAGCGCGCCGAGCGGAATGCGAATGTCGACGCCGCGCAGGTTGTGCTCCTTCGCGCCGGACAGCGTGAGCCATCGCGGCCCCAGCGCGCGTCGTTGCTCTGGAAGCGGAATCTCCTTCGCGCCGCTGAGATACGCGCCCGTGAGTGGACTCTCGCTCGCTCGCGACATCGGTCCCGCGAACACCACATGGCCGCCGAGCTCACCGCTGCCGGGCCCGAGCTCCACCATGTAATCCGCGCGCCGAATCGCCTCGAGATCGTGCTCGACGACGAGCACCGTGTTCCCGCCATCGCGCAACCGATGCAGTAGCGAGAGCAGCCGGTCGACATCGCGCGGATGCAGCCCGATCGACGGCTCGTCGAGCACGTAGAGTGTGTCGACGAGCTTCGAGCCGAGCGAGTTCGCGAGCCCGATGCGCTGCGCCTCGCCACCCGAGAGCGTGCGCGTCGCGCGATTCAGGGTGAGGTAGCCGAGCCCGACATCGAGCAGAAAGCGCGAGCGGCTGCGCGCCTCACCCAGAATGTTCGCGGCGATCTGCTGCTCATATTCGGAGATCGCCATCGTCTCGAGCCACGGCACGAGCCGCTCGATCGGCATGTCGCTCGCGTCCGCGATCGTGCGCCCCGCGATGCGCACCTGCAGCGCCTCACTCTGCAGCTTGGCGCCGTGACAGGTCGGACAGTCCTGCGCGGTCTGATACTGACGCAGAAAAATCCGGATGTACTGCTTGTAGCGCTTCGCCTCCAGCTCCTTCAGAAACGCCATGATCCCGTGAAAGCCCTTCGTCTTCGCGTACATCAGCTGGTAGCGATCGGCGATCGGGATCTCGCTCCACGCCACGTCCATCGAGATCTTGTTCTTCTTCGCGAACTCGGCCAGCGCGCGTCGCTTGCCGTCGTAGCGCGGCTTCGTCCACGGATCGATCGCGCCCTCGCGCAGCGAACGGTCGGGATACGGGATGACGAGCGCTTCGTCGTACTCGAGCACCGCGCCGAAGCCGTTGCACGTTGCGCATGCGCCGCGCGGATTGTTGAACGAGAAGAGCTGCGGCGTCGGTGTCGGCGCGCGCGTGCCGTCGTAGGGGCACTCGAAGCGCTCGGTGAACATCAGGCGCGACACCGGCGTCGCGTCGTCGCCCTGCGTGCCGGAGCCAGCGAGACTCGCGGCGATCGGCGTCGCCAGCAGCACGACACAGTCGCCATCGCCGTCGCGGAACGCCGTGCCGACCGCGTCAGCGAGCCGCTGGCGACTCTCGGGCGCGACGACGAGCCGGTCGACGACGACCAGCAGCTCCGCCGCCTTCGTGACATCCGTACCCGCGGGCAGCTCGTCGAGATGCACCAGCGTCCCCTCGATCACCACTCGCACAAATCCCTGCGCGCGTAGGTTCTCGACGACCACATCGTGCGTGACGAGATTGCTGAGGCGAAGCGGGAATGCGACCGCGAAGCGCATCCCTTCCGGAAGCGCGAGCACGACCTTCGTCACCGATTCCACGGTGTCGCGCTTCATCTCGCGGTCGCACACCGGACAGAACGTGTGGCCGATGCGCGCCCAGAGGAGACGCATGAAATCGTAGATCTCGGTGGCGGTGCCGACCGTCGACCGGGAGGTCTTCGTCGGGTTGGACTGCTCGATGGCGACCGCGGGGGAGAGCCCATCGATGAAGTCGACGTTCGGCTTCTCCATCCGTTCCAGAAACTGCCGCGCATACGCCGAGAGCGACTCCACGTACCGCCGCTGCCCCTCGGCGTAGATCGTATCGAACGCCAGCGAGGACTTTCCGGAGCCGGACGGACCCGTGACCACCGTGTAGCTGCGCCGCGGAATCTCGAGATCGAAGCCCTTGAGATTATGCTGCCGCGCGCCGCGCACCACGATGTGAGACTTCATGCGTAAATCTAGCGGTTGCGGTGTCCGTTCGGGCTAACTTCGGCGGCGTAGCCGGAAGAGGAGGCGGCCGATGAGCAGAAGCACGATCGCGCCCAGCGTGGCGAGGGCGATCGATCGGATGCTGAACCCTGTCGCGCTCACGGCGCCCCAGCCGAGGTGCGAGCCGATCCAGCCTCCGAGGAGTGCGCCGACGATGCCGAGGGCGACGGTGATGAGGCATCCCGCGGGGTCGCGGCCGGGCATCAGATACTTCGAGAGTGTGCCTGCGATGAGGCCGAGGACTATCCAGTGAAGCCAGAGGGGCATGCTGGAACGTAATGAGGGAGGCACTGCCCGTGCTTGCCGCGCCATTGGGCCGCGCGTAGTTTCGTGTCATCTCGTTCCGGCATGTTTTGTCCGGTTTCGGACCGAAACAGCCTCGCGACTTCCGCATCTTTCGCCCCGCCTTTCTATCTCAATGCCTTACATACAGTTGGATGGTCAGCACTATCCGCTGATCGCAGGCGAGAATACCGTCGGGGGGACGGAGCAGTCGCAGATTCGGTTGAGCGGGAATGGTAGCGATGGAGTAATTGCGTCGCTCGACGTCGGCGCGGACGGGTCGACCGTCGCTCGACGAATTGACGGACCCGTGAAGGTGAACGGCGTGGCACTCGGCGCCGAGCCGGCTCCCTTGCTCCATGGCGACAGGATCGAAGTCGCGGGCAGGGAGCTTTATTTTGGCGACGACGCTCGCGGGGGAAACACGCAGTTGGTGCAGTCCGTACGGCTCCCTGAGAGCGCCATTCCGGTTCCGAGTAGTAAGCCGACGGCGGCGACGGGCGGGCGCGTCATCTCGCTCGTGGATGGGCGCGAGTATCCCGTCCCGGCCGAAGGACTGCTGTTCGGGCGCGATCCGACGTGCGATGTCGTGGTGGGCTCGACCGAAGTTTCTCGCAAGCATGCCTCCCTCTCCCCGTCGCCCGAAGGCTACCTTCTTCGGGACACGAGCACGAACGGTGTTTTGGTGAACGGCGAACAGGCGGCGTCTCCGGTGCTGCTCGGCCGTGGCGATGTGCTCACGATCGCCGATGAGGAATTTCGCTTTTACGCCGACAGCGCGCCTCCGCCGCGCGCGCCGCTGGCGACGCTCGAGGTCATCAGCTCGGGACTGTTGAAGGGGACGATCATGGAGGTGCGGTCGCCGCTCGCGCACGTTGGACGCGGCGCGCACAACGACATTATCGTGTCCGACGAGAGCGTTTCGGACTCGCATGCGAAGCTGCAGCGGCGCGAAGATGGGTGGTACGTGGTGGACATGGGATCGACGAACGGGACGTACGTGGGTGGACGACGGCTCGAAGGTGAGGCACCGTTGATTGGTGCGCCGGACGTGCGCTTTGGCGGCGTCAAGTTCATCTTTCGTGTGCCCGACGGTGCGAAGGCCGGGAACGCGAGTCAGACGCGGGCGATCGCGGCGTTCAAGGTGGATCCGAGGAAGGCGGCGATGAAGACGCCGGTGGTTTCGCAGCCGGGGCAGCGCGCGGCGCCGAAGCCGGCGGCGGCTCCGGCGAAGACAGCGTCGCGTGCGGTACCGGTGTTGCTATGGGTAGGAGTGCTGATATTGATTGTTGCAGGCGTCCTCATACTGATGACAGGTCACTAGTGCAGCTCGAGGTCGGTCAGGCAACGCATACCGGGATGGTCCGCTCCGGGAACGAGGACAGCTTTTTCGCTGACCCTCCGGCAGGGCTGTTCGTTGTGGCCGATGGCATGGGTGGGCACGCTGCCGGCGAGATCGCGAGCGACATGGCGGTGCGGATCGTGTCTGACGAGCTCCGCGTCATACGCGACATCACGACGGACGATGTCAGCGTGAAGGTGAGCGAGGCGCTGAAGCGGGCGAACCAGGAGATCTACGAGCGCACGCTGACGGAGGTCGACAAGCAGGGGATGGGCACGACCGCGTCGATCCTCATGCTCGGTCAGGACAAGTATCTGATCGGACAGGTGGGCGATTCGCGGATCTACCTGCTTCGCGACGGGAAGCTGACGCAGCTGACGAAGGATCACTCGTACGTGCAGGAGCAGGTGGACGCGGGCTTCCTGACGCCGGAGCAGGCGCGGTACCATCCCTACAGCAACGTGATCACGCGGTGCGTGGGCGCGGGTTCGGATGTGGAGCCAGACACGTACAGCGGGGAGCTCAAGACGGGCGACACGTTTCTGGTGGCGAGCGATGGGCTGACGGGGATGGTAGATGACCGTCGTCTGCTGACGCTGCTCTCATCGCGCGCGGTGGCGCAGCGGGTGGTCGAGGCGCTGATTTCGGAGGCGAATGGTCGAGGTGGGCTCGACAACATCACGGCGATCGTGGTGCGCATCGTCGCGCTGGATGCGGAGAAGGCGGCGGCGAGGGCGTAGTGAGTGAGGAGACCGTCGGATCGATCGCGGAGCTCTATCTCGGGAATCTGCTGTACGCGCTCGAGCTTGCGGCGCTGTCGCTGGAGCAGCAGGAGAAGGCGGGGGACGCGGGTTTTTACCGGGGCATAGCGAAGAAGCTGGCGGAGGCGCGGGGGCGCGAGGCGGGCGGGCGCTCGTGAGCGATTCCACCCCGTCCTTCGAGGGAGCAAGTGTCGCTGCCTGGCTCGTGCATCGGAGCCGCACCGATCAGAAGGAGCTCCTCGACGAGCTGGTGACGACGCTCTCCGCTGCCGTGCCCGGAGTCGAAGTCGAGCGATCGCTGCTCAAGCGACAGATCACCTCCGTGCGGCTGCCACTCGGCGGCTACGCCTACGTTCTCAGGAAAAATTCGAATGGGACATTCGAAGCCACGCGGCAACAGGTCGTGCATGGCGTCGCGATTCGTACGGCATCGATGGAGATCGACGCGTTTCTCGCCGAGCTCGGACTCGCGCTCGATGTGGAGCTGCGGCGAACGGAGAAGGGGCGCGCGGCGCTGCAAACTTTCTTGAATTCAAGCGATTCCTGACAACCACGAGGAGCATCATGGCGGACTACGTGCCTGGATCAGCTGCGAATCTTCCTGCCGGTGCGGCCGAGCGACTGAAGGCGATGCGCGGGACGGGGGATCGTCCGGCATTCTTCACGAGCGATCTCACCGTCGATGAGTTTCTGCTCGTCGAGCAGGCCGGCTTCGAAGCGCTCGGCCTGGTGATGGGCTCGTCGATCTACCACGTCGGCTTTCAGTGGCAGAAGTGGAGCGTGAGCCAGGAGCTCGATGTGCTGAGCAACGCGATGTTCCAGGCGCGCGAGCTGGCGATGACGCGAATGGAGGAGGAGGCCGATCTCCTCGGCGCGGACGGCGTGGTGGGCGTGCGGCTGGTGTTCAAGCAGTACGCGATGGACGAGGGCGTGCTCGAATTCCAGGCGATCGGCACGGCGATTCGTCATCTGGAGCGGAAGGGAAGCTTCCGCACGAAGGACAATCGCCCGTTCACGTCGGATCTGAGCGGACAGGATCTCTGGAAGCTGGTGCGCGCAGGCTATCGGCCGGTGAGCCTGTCGATGGGCGCGTGCGTGTACCACATCGCGCATTTGAGCTTCATGCAGACGCTGAAGCAGGTGGGGCGCAATCAGGAGATGAAGGTCTACACGGAGGCGACGTACGCGGCGCGCGAGTTTGCGCTGGAGCGGATGCAGGCGGAGGCAGTGGAGCGCGGCGGGATCGGCGTGGTGGGCGCGCGCGTGGAGGAATCGAATTGGGGATGGGGTGCGAATGCGATCGAGTTCTTCGCGGTGGGGACGGCGGTGGCGAAGATGGAAGGGAGCGCGGATCGGCCGGCGATGGGCGCGGTGCAGCAGGTGGTGACGTTCGACGACAAGGGGTGATCGCCTACGTGGCCAGCAACTCCATCACGCGCTCCTTCTGCACCCGCACCCCTTCCACTGCGAACACCCGCATCACCCGCGTCGACTCGTAGAGCTCCTGCGACAGGAGCGGCAGGTTAATCGCGGCCGGCCACCCGCTCGCTCCCAGCCGCCGCACCTCGCCACCCCGCATGCTCACCGGAAGATCGAGTCCCAGCATGCGCGGCTTCTCGGGATAGTCGAGCAGCACCGCCCCCGGCTCGACGCCGAGTCGATGAGCACTTGAAGGCGCGCTCGTGCGGGTGCCGGCTGCGCAACGCGTGCAGCATCGACGAGGTCTGGAAATGGAGCCGTGCATCATTGCTAATCATCGCGCGGGCTCACGACGCTCGCGTTCCAGTGCAGCCTC
>JBDTJH010000036.1:0-8035 GCA_039935955.1 Gemmatimonadaceae bacterium | reverse complement strand
GCAGTCGGCGCTCGGCGTCGATGTCGACGGAGTCGGGGACGAGCAGATAACAGTACGCGCGACGGTACGAGCGGCCGACGCGACCGCGCAGCTGGTAGAGCTGCGCGAGGCCGAAATGATCGGCGCGATTCACGAACATCGTATTGGCATTCGGCACGTCGAGTCCGGACTCGACGATCATCGTGGAGACGAGAACGTCGACCTCGTGCGCGACGAATTTGCGCATCGCCTCCTCGAGCGCGCGCTCAGGCATCTGTCCGTGCGCGACTGCTACCCGCGCGCGCGGGGCGAGGCGCTGGATGTGATCCGCGATGGCGACGATGGTCTCGATGCGGTTGTGGACGAAGAAGACCTGTCCGCCACGATCGAGCTCGCGCGCGATGCCCTCCTCGATCAGCCCCTCGTCCCACGGCTCGACGAAGGTGAGCACCGGTGAGCGATCGAGCGGCGGTGTCGCGATGACCGTCATGTCGCGAAGCCCGGCGAGCGACTGGTGCAGCGTGCGCGGGATCGGCGTCGCCGTGAGCGTGAGGACATCCGTCTCGAGCTTGAGCTGCTTGAGCCGCTCCTTGTGCTTCACGCCGAAGCGATGCTCCTCGTCGACGATGACCAGTCCCAGATTGCCGAAGTTGACGTCGGGACTGAGCAAGCGGTGTGTCCCGATGACGATGTCGACCTTCTTCTCGGCGATCTCCACGAGCGTCGACGTGATCTCCTTCGCGCTCTGGAAGCGGGAGAGCGTGCGGACGGTGACCGGAAAATCCGCGAGACGCTCGGTGAAGGTGCGGCCGTGCTGCTCCGCGAGAATGGTCGTGGGCACGAGCACCGCGACCTGGCGTCCGGATTGCACCGCCTTGAACGCCGCGCGCACGGCGATCTCCGTCTTTCCGTAGCCGACATCGCCGACGAGCAGGCGGTCCATCGGGCGCGTCGATTCCATGTCGGCCTTCACCTCGACGGTCGCCTTGCGCTGATCGGGGGTGTCCTCGAAGAGGAACGAGGATTCGAGCTGGCGCTGCCACGTGGTGTCGGGAAACGAGGGGATCTTGTCGGCGACTCTGCGACGCGCGTAGAGGTCGAGCAGCTCGAGCGTCATTTCCTGCAGCGCGGCGCGCGTCTTGTCGCGCTGCTGCGCCCAGCGCTTGCCGCCGAGCTTGTGGAGGCGCGGCGGCGGCGAGTCGCTGCTGACATCGTCGGCTGAGCGGTAGCGCTCGACCTGATCGATGCGATAGAGCGGAACGTTGAGCCGGTCGCCACCCTCGTACTCGATGACCGCGACCTCGATCGTGCTCTCGCGCACGAATACCTGCTCGATACCGCGATAGATGCCGACGCCGTGCTCGAGATGCACCACGTAGTCGCCGGGTTTGAGCGCGGTGATGCTCTCGAGTGACGAACCGGATCCGTAGCGGCGATGGCGACGGATGCGCCGCTCGCGCCGGAAGATCTCGTGATCGGTGAGGATGCGCAGCCCGGGCTCGGACGAGCGCGCGCCCGGCACGATGAAGCCGCCGTCGACGACGCCGACGGTGAGCGCGGCGGGGGATGGCGAGCGCGCATCCTCGTTCAGGATTTCGTCGAGGCGCTCGCACTGGCCCACGTTGTCGCAGAGGATGACCGTCGGCATGCCGTCCGACACGAGGCGACGCAGCCGCTTGATGTCGCGGTCGACGGAATCGGGCGGACGAATCGGGAAGACGATGTCGGCGCTGCGCGCGCCTCCCTCCGTCGCCGCGTCGCGATGCAGAATCGCGATCCGGCCGAAGCGCGCAAGCTGCTGCTGCGCCTCCTCGGGCGTCTGGAAGAGCTCGTCGCGGTTCGGCACATCCTCGCCGCGTCGGCGCGCGAGGTCGATATGATGCGCGGCTTCGTCCCACGTGCGCCGCATCTCCGAGTCGAGATGCGAGCGCGCGGGCACCACGATGATCGTGTCGGGCGGGAAGAGATCGGCGACGGTGCCGCGCTCGGCATCCTCGTTGTCGTCGCTGCGGCGGCCGTCGACGGGGAGGATGATCGCGCTCGTAGCGTCGCGGGTCGAGCGCTGCGATGCGAGATCGAAGTGGCGCAGCGATGCGATCTCATCGCCCCACAGCTCGAGGCGAACCGGATTCGCCATCCCGAAGCTGTAGATGTCGACGATGCCGCCGCGCACGCTGAATTGCGCCACGTCATCGACGAGCGTGACGCGCTCGAAGCCGACGGACTCGAGATGTGCGATCAGCGCATCGAGCCTTTGCGTCATCCCGGGCTTGAGCTCGAGGCGCGAGTTGCGCACCGCCGCTGGCAGTCGCGTACGCTCGAGAATCGCGCGCGCCGTGGTCACGAGCGTCCGCACCTCGCCGCGCGCCACGCGTTCGAGCGTCTCGACGCGCTCGCCCGCGACCTCGAGGTGCGGTTCGACCTCGCCGAATCCTTCGCGGGGCGGATAGAGCGCGACCGCGCCGTCTATCGCGAGCGCATCGAGATCCGCGAGCCATCGCTCCGCCTCCGGTAGCGCCTCGGCGAGAATGACCTGGAAGCGCGTGGCGCCAAGCTCGCGCCCCAGCGCGGCGCTGAGCGTCGCGTCGCTGGAGCCCGCGAGCCCGCCAACGATGATCGACTCGCCGAGGGATGGGAGCTTCGCGATGAGCTCGCGATAAGCAGGGAGTGCGACGATCGCGTCGAGAAGTTGCGGGAGTGCCATCAGGCGGCGCCCTTGCGCGCGGGACTAGTGATGAGCGTTTCGGCGAGCAGGGTGAGAGCAGCGAGGAGAAGCAGCGGAGCGAGGAGAGGGCGTTGTGGCGCAGCGGTGAGGACGCTCGCCGAGAGTGCGGTGCTGTCGGTGAAGACGTTCGTCGCGCGGGTGCCGAGTCGCACCGCGAGCGACTGCGGGGTGAGGCGCGCGAGATCGGACTCCGTGGCTTCCGGATTCACGACGAGTGCGCCGACCCGCGTCGAGCCGCGCAGATAGAAGTAGGTGCCGGCGCGCGCGGGCGCGGTGAAGGCGTCGGAGCTCAGCGTCATCTCGCCGCCCTCGGGGAGCTCGAGCGCGTCGACGCCGGCGGGGCGCGACGCTGCGGCGCCGGGCGCCACCTCGCGCGGAATGCCGCCCTCGCCGCTGAGTCGCTGCGAGAGCATGTCGTCGAGCCAGGGCACGAACGAAGCGTGGAGCGGGAACGTCGTCGCGGGGGGCGCGAGCGGCGACCCGACGAGCACGTAGCGCGGACCGGCGACGATCCACGGTCCACCGCCGGCGCTCGCCAGCGTGTCCGCGCGCTCCGCACTCGCGCCGCGCGTCACTGTGTAGCGCAACGCGACGGTCACGCCGTCGAGCGCGCGCGTACTGTCCGCCGCCCGTACCACGGACTCGCCATGCACTGCGGATCCAAAACGCCACGGGATGCCGAGCTTCTCGAGCGCGCGATTCGCGGCGCCGATCTTTACTGGATCGCTGGGCGCGACGAGCAGCGCAGGGAGCTTCGTCGCTTCATCCGCGGGCGCGAAAGCGATCTCGTTGCCGATGCTCGCACGGCCACTCTGTACGAGCGCATCGAGGGCGCTCCGCGCGAACGGGCCCGCGAGCGGATGCATCGACACCGCGGGTGCGGGGCCGATCCACACCGCGAAGTGGCGCACGTCGTCGCCCCGCAGCTCGTCGGGCTCGAGCTCCACCGTGCCTGCGTTCCATCCGCGCTCCGGCGGCTCTGCGCGCAGCACGATCTCCTCGTCGCGCGCCGCGACGCCGCGGGCGATCGTGCGCCCCTCCAGCGTGATGCGGTACGTCGCGGAGTCGGAGGCGAGCAGCCGCGCGCGCACGGCGCCGCGCGGCGTCCACCGCGTCGGGATTGCACGCACGTCGATCACCGCGTGATTCGCCGGTGCGGGTGCGGCCGGGAGAAAGACGTGCAACGGGACGTCGCCGAGGGAGAGCGGATCGCGCCAGCTCGAGGCCTGCCCATCCGTCAGCACCACGACCTCCTTCGCAGGCAGCGCGGCCGCGCGCGCGAGCATCGCGGCGCGCGACGTCGCCGTGCGGAGATCGCCCGCGCCGCCGAACGGCTCGGTATGCGCCGCGGCATCGAGCACGGCGTCGCGGCTCCCGCCGTGCACGACGCCGTCCGCAGTGACCAGCCACACGCGATCGCCGTTGGTCGATCGCCGGATGATCTCTCGCGCGCGCGCCTGCAGTTGCTGCAGCACCGGCCGTCCCCCGACGATGGCCGACGTGCTGAGCGAGTTGTCGAGCACCACGGCGAGCGCGGTGCGCGCATGTCCGCCGCCCGCCATCCGGATCACCGGCCGCGCGGCCGCGAGCGCGATGAGGAGCACGGCCGCGACGCGGAGGAGCATCAACAACAGATTGCGCAGGCGAAGATCGCGACTGTGCTCTCGCTCTGCGCGCAGAAGGTAGCGCACCGCAGGGAACTCGATGCGCGCGCCCGCGCGTCGGCGCATGAGATGAATGAGCAGCGGCACCGCGGCCGCGGCGCCGGCGAGAAGCCAGAGGGGCGCGAGAAATCCCATCAGCGCTCACCCACTATGGTGCTTCCTGCCTCGCCGAGAATGCGCGGCGGAGCGCCACGCCGAACGGCGCGTCGGTGAGCACCGGCTCGTACGACGCGCCGTAGGACGAGAGCGCGCGCCGCCACTCGACCAGCGCTTCGCGCACCGTCGCCTGGTACATCGCGCGCACGTCGGCGACCGTCGCCGCCACCTCGTCACCACTCTCCGGATCGACGAACAGCGCCTCGCTCGCGTGCGGGAGGTCGAGCTCCGCGGGATCGAGCACGTGCATCACGACCACCTGATGTCCCGCGTGGCGCAGACCGCGCACCGTCTGCACGACGTCGTCGGGATCCATCAGCAAGTCCGAGATCAGCACGACCATCCCGCGCCGCGCGATCAGGCGCCCCGCCGCCTCGAGCGCGCTCGCCGCGTGCGACGCGCGCCCCGATCCCGGCTCCTCGAGCGCGGCGACGAGGCGTACCCACTGCCCCGTGCGCACGCGCGGCGGCACCGCCGTGCGCACGATGTCGTCGAAGCGCACGAGTCCGACGGCGTCGCGCTGGCGCAGGAAGAGGAGCGCGATCGCCGCGGAAAGTCGCTCGGCGTATGCGAGCTTGGTGAGGCGGGCGGCGGCGCCGCTCCAGGCCATCGAGCGGCTCACGTCAAGCACGATCGTCGCGCGAAGGTTGGTTTCTTCCTCGTACTGCTTCACGGCCCAGCGATCCGCGCGCGCCGCAAGCTTCCAATCGACGTGACGAGGCTCATCGCCCGCCTGATACGGACGATGCTCGGCGAACTCCACCGAAAATCCCTTTCGTGGCGAACGATGCAGCCCGGAAAGGAAGCCGTCGACGATCCACCGTGCAGTCACTTCGATCCGACCGAGCGCCGCGATCGTCGCGGGGTCGAGCAGATCGGCGCGCGTCGCGCGTGCCGTATCCATTGAAGTGAGGAAGCTAGGCGCAGGCTAAGTCATTTCCAACTGTCATCCGCCCGACGGAGAGGTGCCGAGCCCGTTATATTTTCTGATTCCCCGCCCCCACGACCCGGATCACCGTTGAAGCTCGATCACATCCGCAATTTCTGCATCGTCGCGCACATCGACCACGGCAAGTCGACGCTCGCCGACCGGTTGATCGAAGCCACGGGCATGCTGCAGAAGCGGGAGATGAAGGCGCAGGTGCTCGACACGCTCGATCTCGAGCGCGAGCGCGGCATTACCATCAAGCTCAACGCCGTCCGCATGACGTACAACGCGAAAGACGGCGAGCCATACGAGTTCAATCTCATCGACACGCCGGGCCACGTCGACTTCACGTACGAAGTCTCGCGCTCGCTCGCCGCGTGCGAGGGCGCGATCCTCGTCGTTGACGCATCGCAGGGAATTCAGGCCCAGACCCTTTCGAATCTGTTTCTCGCGCTCGACGCGGGGCTCGAAATCATCCCGATCCTCAACAAGATCGATCTGCCAGGCGCCGAGCCCGAACGCCGCAAGCAGGAGCTCCACGAGCTCATCGGCGCCGACAAGGAGGACATTCTCCTCGTCAGCGCGAAGGAAGGGCTCGGCATCCCGGAGCTCCTCGAGGCGATCGTGCGCCGTGTGCCCGCGCCGCAGGGCGATCCCGACGCGCCGTTGCGCGCGCTGATCTATGACTCGTATTACGACCGGTATAGAGGCGCCGTGCCGAGCGTACGAGTCATCGACGGCACCCTCAAGCCCGGAATGCAGATTCGCTTCGCCGCCGGCTCCGGCCAGTCGTACGAGGTCGCGCAGGTAGGGTACAACCAGCTGCGCCAGGTCGAGACCGACTCGCTCGGGCCAGGCGAGGTCGGCTTCGTCGTCGCGAACGTGCGCACGGTGAAGGAGACGCGCGCGGGCGACACCGTCTTCGACGCGTCGAAGCCCGACGTCGAGCCGCTGCCCGGTTATAAGGACGTGCACTCGATGGTGTTCTCGGGTTTGTACCCGACGGATACGACGCAGTACGAAGGGCTTCGCGACGCGCTCGAGAAGCTGCAGCTCAATGATGCCTCGCTCAACTACGAGCCCGAGACTTCGACCGCGCTCGGCTTCGGCTTCCGCTGCGGGTTCCTCGGGCTGCTCCACATGGAGATCGTGCAGGAGCGGCTCGAGCGCGAGTTCGATCTCGACCTCGTCACCACCGTGCCGAGCGTCGAGTATCACGTCTGGCGCACCGACGGCACGATGGAGCTGCTCGAGAGTCCCGCGAAACTCCCGGATCCCGGCACCATCTCGAAGATCGAGGAGCCCTTCGTGAAGGCGCGCATCATGGCGCCGTCCGAGTACATCGGGCCGATCATGACGCTCGCCACCGAGCGACGCGGCGTCTACAAGAACATGTCGTACCTCGACACGGCGCGCGTCGAGTTCGACTTCGAGTTCCCGCTCGGCGAGATCATCCTCGATTTCTTCGACAAGCTGAAGACGATCAGCCGCGGGTACGCGAGCCTCGATTATGACATGCTGGACTATCGTACGAGCGATCTCGTGAAGCTCGAGATGCTGATCAACGGCGACCCGATCGATGCCTTCTCCGTGATCATCCATCGCGACAAGTCGTACGATTGGGGTCGCAAGATCGCGGACAAGCTGAAGGAGCTCATTCCGCGCCAGCTGTTCGAGGTTGCGATCCAGGCCGCGATCGGGAACAAGATCATCGCGCGCAGCTCGGTGAAGGCGCTTCGCAAGGACGTCCTCGCGAAGTGCTACGGCGGCGACATCTCGCGCAAGCGCAAGCTGCTCGAGAAGCAGAAGGAGGGAAAGAAGCGCATGAAGCAGGTCGGCTCCGTGGAGATACCGCAGGAAGCGTTTCTCGCGGTGTTGCAGGTGGATTGATGGCCCTCGCTACCGCGACGGGCCCACACCAGCTGGTCGTTCAGACCAGCTTCCTCGGCGACACCGTGCTCACCACCCCGCTCATCGCGGAGCTCGCCAAGCGAGGTCCGGTGGACGTGGTCGTGACGCCGGCATCGGCGCCGCTGCTCGCCCGCAATCCGGACATCCACGAGCTCTTCGTCTACGACAAGCGCGAGGGCAATCTCGGCCAGCGGAACTTCCGCAAGCTCGCATCGCGACTCCGCGCGGTGACGGCGCCCGAGCGCGCCACGTCGCGGGCGTATCTCGCGCAGCGCTCGGTTCGGAGCGCGGCACTCGCGACGGTAGCGGGCTTCGCAAACCGCGTCGGCTTCGAGGGCTCGATGACGACGATGCTCTACACGGAGGTCGTACCCTACCTCGAAGACGTCCACCATGCGGAGCGGCTCTGGCGGCTCGCCTTCCCCGACGCCGCGCCGCCGGAGCCGAGCGCCGAGACGCTCCGCCCCAGGCTCTTCCCGGGCGACGACGAGCGCGCGGCCGTGGACGCGCTCGTCGGCGCGGGAGAGGACGACCGTCCGATCGTCGCCCTCGCTCCCGGAAGCGTGTGGGCGACGAAGCGCTGGCCCTACTATGCGCAGCTCGCGCAGGCGCTCGCCCCGCGCTTCAGAATCGCGATCGTCGGTGGCCCGGCGGACCGATCCGAAGCCGCAT
>JBDTJH010000035.1:0-5144 GCA_039935955.1 Gemmatimonadaceae bacterium | reverse complement strand
AGCTGGATGCGCGGGCTCGACTTCGACAGCGCGGTAAAGTAGGCGACGACCTGCGACCACGCAGGGAGCTTGCGATCGGTGCCGGGAACGAAGCCGATCACCGACGCGGGCGTTGGTATCACCGCCGACGGCGCTCGCGAGCCCTGCGCGCCGAGCAACGATGGAAATCCGAGCGCCACACCAACTGCGATGGCGAGCGCGACACGGCGCGCCGCGCTCGTCACGCGATCAGACGTCGATCTTCCGAAGCTCGTCCGCGGCCTCGAGAACGTGGCCGATTTCGCGAGAGAGCGCGCGTGCCTCGACGGTCGCGCTGTTGACATCGCCGATGGCCGACTGCACACCGGATGAGCGAAGCTTGAGTAAGTCATACTTCAAATTCTGCAACGCGAGACCGGCGCTGTCGAGCTGTCCGGTTAGCCGGGCACGTCGCGAACCGAGCTCTGTCATCGACACGAGTTGTCGTTTCAGCAGCGAAAGTCGCCGCTCCTTGTCCGATGCATCCGCCGGCTCGCGCTCGACCTGCGCTATCCGCGCCTCGAGCTCGGATACCAGCGCCGGCGAGCAGTCGGCATCGAGATGGTGGAGGGTCTGCGCGACCGACGCGACGCGCTCGACGAGCGCCGTCACCGTCGGCACGACGTCGGGGAGGAGATCGCGATCCGCCTTCGCGAGCGATGCGACCGTCGCCAGCACCGCGATGCGATCCGCGACAGCGCGACGCACGTTCGCGCCGTACGCACCCGCGAGCACCTCACGCGGCGCGAGCTTCGCCGCCTCATCCTCGGCCGCCGCCGGCGGAAGCGCGCGCTGCGCGCCCGCCTTCTCGCGGCCCGAGCCCAGCGACGCGAGATCGGGCGCCGATGGCCGCGACAGGATCTGTCCGAGCGTGACGCCCTCGGACCAGAGGCTTCCCCACTCCTTGATCAGACCCACGGTCATGAAGAGCGCGGGAAACAGGAACCACGGAAAAACGGGATTGGTCAGCAAGTTGATGCCGCCGAGCAATCCGATCACGGCAGCATTGCTCACGAAATGCCTGCGGAAGTGCACGATGCGCTCGCCAATGGTCTTCTCCGGCCGGCCATCGATTCCGTATCGCATCTGGTCGCGATAGTTCTTGCGCCACTCCTTCCACTCGCGACGCGACATCGGATGCGCGGGCAAGCCATCGGGACCGATCGGAAAAGCGGCCGCCTGATGCGCCCATGGCTGCGCGAGATCGCGCGAGCCGGGGAGCGGTGGCGGCTGAAGCTGTGGCGCCGGTGCGTATCTCGGCGCCGCGTACGGTGGATATCCCGGCGGTGGCGCGCTCTCATACTGCGGCGCGGGAAGCGGCGGCGGCGCATTCTGCGCCGCGAGCGCCGAAGCCGGCGCGCGCCAGCCGGGCGCCGCCAGCGCCGATGCCATCTCGGCCGCACTCGAGAATCTGTCCTCCGGTTTCTTCGCGAGCGCATGCTCGACGATCGCCGCGATGTCGGGCGGCGCGTCGGAGCGCAACTCGCGCACGGGACGCAGCTTTTCCGTGAGATGCTTCATCATCATCGACGGCGTGTTCGATGCCTTGAACGGGAGCTCGCCCGTGAGCATCAGATAGCCAACGACGCCAAGCGAGTAGATGTCGCTGCGACCGTCGGCCTCCCTTTCGCCGAGCGCCTGCTCCGGCGACATGTACGCCGGCGTGCCGATCGCGACGCCCGTCGCCGTGATCTGCGCATCGCCCTCGGCCGCACGCGCGATCCCGAAGTCCGTCACCATCGCGCGGCCGCTCTCTCGGTCGATGAGGATGTTCTCGGGCTTGATGTCCCGATGCACGACTCCCCGCGCGTGAGCGTACGCGAGCGCGCCCGCGACCTCGCGCAGCAGACGGCGTACCTCGTCGTTCGTCATGCGCGGCGCGCGCGCGAGTCGCGCAGCGAGCGTCTCGCCGTCGACGAGCGCCATCGCGAGGTAGACGATCCCGTTGCGCTCGTCGGCCGAATAAATCTGGACGATATTTTGAAAGTTCAGCTTCGCCGAGGTCTCGGCCTCGCGAAGGAAGCGGCGCTTTACTTCGTCGCGAAAGGCGAGCTCCGGCGGGAGCACCTTGAGCGCGACCGCGCGCTTGAGCCGGCGGTCGACAGCGCGGTAGACGAGGGCCATGCCACCGCGTCCGAGCTCGCCCTGCACATCGTAGAGATCACCGACCGCCACGACGACGCGGTCGTGCATCACGTCGGTCATGACGTGCCGCGGGCGCCACTCGAGCCGCGCGCGGACTCCGCGCCGTAGACCGCGGCGTCGACCTCATCCGCGAGCGAGCGCGCGCGCTCGGTGAGCTGCGTGATGTGGCTCCCCGCGCTCGCGACCGCACCCGCACGAAGGCGCAGGATGTCGAGCCGCATGTTCTGCAGCGCGAGCACACAGCTGTCGAGCTTTGCGCGCGCGTCATCGTGGCGTCGTGTGACGTCGGCGACGCCGCGGCGCTGGCGCTTGAGCAGCGCGAGGCGGCGCACACGATCTTCGCTGCCGCGCTCGAGCGGATTTGCCTGCGCCTCGAGCTCCGAGATCTGCGCTTCGATCTGCGCGAGCGCATCGGGTGCGCTGGACTTCTCGTCAGCGGCCGCAGCCTGCGCAAGCACCAGGATGCGCTGGAAGAGCGCCTCCGTCGCCGGGATCACCCCGTCGACGAGCGATTGATCGCTCGGCGGCAGTGAGCTCACCATGCGGAGAATCTCACCGCGATCCTGCTCGGCGCGCTGCACGGTGCCGCGATAGACGCCCATGTCGGTGCGCATTGGATCGAAGCCTGCGGTGCGCTGCCGTGGCGTGTTGCCAGGCATCGGAAGCGGCGGCAGCATGCGTTGCGCCCGCGGGAGCTTCCGACGCTCCTTGTCGAACAGCCCGCGCGCTTCCTCGATCGTCTCACCCGCGAGATCGAAGAGTCGGCGGTCGCGCGGCTGGCGGAAGACATCGCGCCAATCGTAGCCGGCATTCCACAGCTTCGAATACTTGAATGCGACGTAGATGCCCCACAGTGGCGTCAAGCCCAGGAAGTCCGCGTGTCCGAAGATCGAGAAGGTGATGATGACCGCGTTGACGAACGCGAAGGTCGCGAACTTCCCGCGGAAGTTGCGAACCTCGGGCGCCATCCAGCGCGCGATCTCCTCGCTCGTGGCCGCGTTGTAGTTCGCGACACCGACGCGCTGCGCGGGCAGCGGCGACGATGGCGCGGTCTCGAAGGGGCGCGACTGATCCCACTGCTGCGACGACGTGCGCTGCGGCGGGAGTGGATCGGGCACCGTCGGGATCACTGTGACGTCGCCCGCCAGTGCGCGCGACAGCGCCGTGGCGCTCTCGACGCGATTCTCAGGCTCCTTTTCGAGCAGCGACATCACCGTCGCCGCAAGATCGGCCGGGCAATCGGCGCGCAGCTGATTCACCGGCGTCGGGCGCTCGGTGATTTGCTTCATCAGCATCGATGCCGTGGTCGCGGCCTGGAAGGGCAGCCGCCCGGACAGCATCTGATAGGCGACGACGCCGAGCGCGTAGAGATCGGTGCGTCCGTCGATCTCGCGATCGCCGGCGGCCTGCTCCGGCGACATGAAGGCCGGCGTCCCGATGGCGACGCCTGTGGCGGTGAGCCGCGAGTCGGACCCCTCCTGGATCGCACGCGCGATTCCGAAGTCCGTCACCATCGCGCGACCGCTCTCCTTGTCGAGGAGAATGTTGTCGGGCTTGATGTCGCGATGGATGACACCGCGCGCGTGCGCGTAGGCGAGCGCGTCAGCGACCTCGCGCAGCACGCGGCGCGTCTCGTCGATCGACATCTGACCGTCCTCGTACATCTTCTTCGCGAGCGTCGGCCCTTCGACGAGCGCCATCACGAAGTAGACGAGCCCTTCGCGCTCATCGACGCTGTAGATCGGCACGATGTTGGGATGGCTCAGCTGCGCAGCCGTCTCCGCCTCGCGCAGAAATCGCGTCTTGATCTCACTGCGGAACGCCAGCTCGGGCGGCAGCAGCTTGATGGCGACCAGCCGTTTCAGGCGGCGATCCTTCGCGCGATAGACAATACCCATGCCGCCGCGCCCGAGCTCGTTATCGAGCACATAATTCGCGGACAGCGCGCGCTCAGCTACAGCACGAATCTCCGCATCCGCAGGCACGGCGGTGGGATCAGGCACTCGGGAGCCCCTGGGGGGAACAAGAAGCCCTCGGGGACACGGCCCTCCGGGAGGAATAGAGTCTGCTTAGTGTACCATTTGCAGCGCGTTCTGAAAAGACAATCAGCCGCGCTGGCAGGGGCACTACGTCAAAGCGACGGGTAGAAGTTCCAACTTCTGCCTCGATGGCCTGTTTGGTGCTCCGCTGGTACCTCCGGAACGACTACTGACCCGCGCATCTTGGTCAATTGATCGGAGGCCTCGAACCGGCTTCAGATGATGTCTTACAACAAGGTCGACATAATGGCGCAACGTCAAACACTGCCAGTACTTCCGCTTCGCGGAACCGTGATCTTCCCGGGGCTCACCGCACCAATCGCGGCAGGGCGTCCGGGGACGCTTCGCGCGATCGAGGCGGCGCTCAAGGGCGACCGGCTCGTTTTCGCCGTCGCGCAGCGCGACAACGCGGACGAGCCCACCCAGGACAATCTCTACTCCATGGGAGTGATCGCGCGCATCGGTCAGGTGCAGCGCGGACTCGGTGGCGTACAGCTGCTGCTGCAGGGCGAGCAGCGAGCCACGGCACTCCAATATTCCACTACCGACAATTACCTCGCCGCGGTGACGGTGCAGGTCGAAGACATGAATGCGCTCGACGAGCATGACAGCGCCTTCGAGGCTCTCCACAAGGAGATCCGCGAGCGCGCTGCCGAGCTTGGCGAGAAGCGCGGTCTTCCTGAGGAGGTCGTACACCAGGTTCTCGATTCCGTCACCGAGCCCGGCAAGTTCGCCGATCTCGTCGCCGGCTATATCGAGCTCTCGGTGGCCGAGAAGCAGGGGCTGCTCGAGACGCTGAGCGTCGAGGAGCGGCTGCGTCGCGTGCTCGTGCACGTGCAGCGCCAGATCGGGCTGCTCGAGGCGCAGGAAGAGATCAAGTCGCAGGTGCAGGAGGAGCTCGGCACTCGCCAGCGCGAGATGTATCTGCGCGAGCAGATGAAG
>JBDTJH010000034.1:0-11400 GCA_039935955.1 Gemmatimonadaceae bacterium | reverse complement strand
CCGCGGTTTGACCCTGTTTAGGTCCAATCTTAAGCTGACAGTCGGATATGATGGTCTTCTCTCCGGAAATTGGTCCAGTGAGACACTGATTATGGACGTAGTTTAGAGCTGGCCAAGAGCCTCGCGATCGAGGCGGAGGACAGTACGATGCGCACAAGCAGGTACACGCCGGAGTAAGTCGCGGCAGCACTGCGGCAAGCCGAGAGCGGAACGCCCGTGACGGAGATCTGCCGCAAGTTGCAGGTGACGGAGACGACGTTCTCCCGCTGGAAGAAGAAGTTCGGCGGCATGGGAACCTCGGATCGCGCAGCCGCTACTTGCGCGATGCGTCTCTCAACGATTCGCATAGATTCCCAGCGGCTGGCGTCGAGAACAAAATGAGATGGTTCCACCGCAGTGATCGAGACCGAACATCTTGAAACCCTGCGCGTCCTGAACGAGAAGGTCGCGCGTCGTCTCGACGAGATCTGTCGGCCTTGGCGTTCGGCCTCCATGTTCGAGCACGTCCGGTGGCTCGCTGAATCCTCCGCAGGAGCTGCGATGAACATTCGTAGTAGACGTTCCCTCCTTGGCGCATGTGCGCTCGCGGTGTTGGTCGCGGCGTGCAGCAGTGACAGCACCGGGCCCGACTCATCCGATTTGGCAATCCATTACGACTCGCTGTTCGAGCATCTGGATGCGCCGGGGCAGTTGAACCCGTTGCTGGATCTGCGCGCGAATGTCCTCAGCAACATCGAGCTTGCAACGGCGTTCGGAGCGACACCGCGCACGGTGTCGGTGACGACCGCCTCCGGCATCGAGCACTGGCACGGCGTCGAGTTCGTGGTGAATCCGAATGGAACACGATTCGCGTTCGATCACATCCTGATAGTCTACCGCGACACCGACGCACATACGGCTCTGATGGTGCACTTTAGGAGCGACGGCTCCGCGATACTCGCCATTCTGGAAGCCGCAGATACAATGGTGTCGGTGCCGTATACTCTCATGGGGAGCTCCAGCGTGAATTCCCAGAGCGATGGCTGCGCGACTCCGCCGACGCTCGCCAACCCCGCCATCGGACCTTATCTGGTCGGGAGCTGTGCCACGGCGACGTTCACTACGTCGATCTCGGCGCACTCGGACGCCTCCCCAGGGCTCGATCCCGCACTGATGACCATCGAGTTCGGCCCCACGGTGTTCGCTGGCGAGGTCTTTACGTCGAACTTCGGCGACTCACCGAGGAGAATCGGAGGGCGATGATGCCTCGTTCGCGCGAACTACTCGCGCATGCTCGAGCTATACTGCCTGCCCGGTGATTCACATCGCCACATCGTGTTCTCTCCAGATGCCCACACGCACATGGTGTACAATATGACGTCTCGCGCGATGCGCCCCCGAATCACCCGCCGCCCACATGGCCTCGCGTCACACGTCGTGCTCCTGACGGGCGTCTCCGCCGCCGCGATCGCCGCATGCGCGAAAGTTGGCGAAGATGTGTTCAACCACGAATCCGCACCATTCGATGAGCCGATTCGCCGGTGGGTGCTCGCGCATCAGTCATCGCTGGCGCGCAGCGTTTTCCTTTTGGCGACGCATGTCGGTTCGCCAAGGGTGGTCATTCCGAGTACGGCGGTGGTCGCCGCGTGGCTTTGGCGTCGCCAAGGGCTTCCGATCGCGGCCGCCGTCGTCCTGGCGCCAGCCGTGGCCTCAGCGGCGTTTCTCATCGCGAAGCGGATCTACGCTCGTGAACGTCCGGCTGGGGGCGCACGATTGCACGAGTTGACCTACTCATTTCCCAGCGGCCACGCCACGGCCTCCGCAGCCGTTTTCGGTGCACTCGGCTATGTGCTCTGGCGCGAGAAGATCATGAGCCGTGCGGGGGCACTCCCGCTCGCAGCGCTGCCACCACTGCTCATTGGCTCGAGCCGCGTCTATCTCGATGTCCATTGGGCGACGGACGTGCTCGGAGGATGGAGTGTCGGTGCGCTCGTCGCGATGATGAGCGCGTTGGTCTACGAGCGAGTGCGCACGAATACGCGGAACGCTGTGCGCGCCTGGTGACTACCGGGCGGGTTCGCAAGTGCGATGAGCTCCGCCGGCCTCTCCGCGGCCCTAGGCATCAGCACTCGACGTCGCCGCGCTCGAGCTCGCACCACCTCTCATGATTCTCCGGCTCTCAACCTCGCGTGTCCCCTTTTTCCCTTCCGCCACGCTATGTATGACATAGGTCCCACTGATAACGGCGGTCGCCGTAGAGCACGAAGAGCGTCGGTGCGACCTTGCGGCCCGTGGTAGAGAGGGTAGATCACGTCGATGGGTAACCGCTCGGGAGGGGGCGGGTAGAGAAGACGGATGCGCCAGCGCGACGTGTCGAGCCTGTTCGCGCTGAGTAGGTCGCTTGGTTTGGTTGAATTCCAGTATTGGGCCGCTTCGATCCGATTTCCGCTCGATTGACCCGTCGTCCCCTGTCCCTCACCTGGAGTGCCATATGCGCAATTGCCTGCAGCAGAAATCTTTGATCACGCTCGCTCGGGCTCGAGGAATTGCCGCAATAATGGTCGTCGCGGCTCTGGCCGCGTGCGACCAGCCGACGCAACCGAGCACGCTGCTACCAGCACCGACGAGCTCGCGAGTCGACGCGGGACAAGCCACCGT
Source organism: Gemmatimonadaceae bacterium (assembly GCA_039935955.1). GTDB lineage: Bacteria > Gemmatimonadota > Gemmatimonadetes > Gemmatimonadales > Gemmatimonadaceae > FEN-1250. The sequence continues at coordinate 8,763 of JBDTJH010000034.1, read as the reverse complement.
GACTGTATTCGCATCAGGATTGAACAATCCACGCGGCCTGCGCTTCGGGCCCGACGGCTATCTCTACGTGGCCGAAGGCGGAACGGGCGGGAGCAACTCCACAATCGGTCAGTGCGATCAGGTGCCGAGCGTCGGACCGTATACGGGAAGCACGACGGGGTCGCGAATCTCGAAGATCAGTCCCGCCGGCATCGTGTCGACAGTCGTTGATCATCTTCCGTCGAGCAGCACGAACGTGCCGAGCGGGCAGCTGACGAGCGGCGTCGCCGACGTCGAGTTCATCGGAAACACGCTGTACGGGCTGCTCACCGGCGCAGGTTGCTCGCACGGCGTTCCGTCGATCCCCAATCAGGTATTCCGCGTCAACAGGAATGGAAGCTGGAGGACGGTCGCGAATCTCAGCAGGTATTACAAGAGTCATCCGACCCTCCACTTCGAGCCCGACGACTTCGAGCCGGACGGCACGCCGTACAGCATGATCGGCGTTCGCGGTCACCTCTACGTCGTGGAGCCGAACCACGGGTCGCTCGACCGCGTCTCACTGAACGGAGATATCAGGCGCGTCGTGGACATCTCGGCAACGTTCGGTCACATCGTGCCGACGTCCGTGTCGTATGACGAAGGCTTCTTCGTCGGCAACCTCGGCACGTTTCCGGTAATGCCAGGAAGCGAGCAGATTTTCAAGGTCACGCCGAGCGGCAAACTCAGAACGTGGGTGACAGGATTGACCACAGTGCTCGGCAGCGTGTGGGACCATCGTGATCGCCTGTACGTGCTCGAGTCCACGACGGTGCCAGGCGGTCCGACGCCGTTCACCGGACGGATTCGGCGCTTCGATCGATCGGGACGGATCACAATGATCGCCGATAATCTCTTTCTCCCCAGCGGCATGACGCTCGGTCCCGACGGCAATCTCTATGTGTCGAACGTCGGCTTCGGTCCGCTGTCCCTCGTTGTTGGCCAGGGTCAAATTCTCAAAGTACAGATCCACTAGTCCGACGTCGCCCGACCAGGATCCGCGCGGTTATTCCGCGCGGATCGCTCCGTCTGTTACATGTCTCGATCGCAAGACACTCGACGCAGGTCCTGTACGTTCTGGTATCGCTGGTCACGCTGGGCAATCTCCCGGTGGCCAGGATTGTGGCGGCCAGGAATTATGCATTGTCCGAGGCAGCGCGGTCCTTCTTCGGACAGGCAGGATTCAATCTGATTGCTGTCGCAGCGATGCTGTCCATGGCATCTGCGATCAACGCCACGTTCTATGGCTCCGCCCGGTTGAGTTACTGATTGCGCGCGATGGCGAATTGCCCTCGGAGCTTCAGCGGAAGGTGTGGGGTCAGCCAATAGAAGGCCTGCTCATCACGGCGGCGTTGACACTCGTCGTCGCCAACCTGTTCGATCTCACCAGCATCTCGACGTTGGGGAGCGCCGGATTCTTGTTGATCTTTGCCGCCGTCAACCTCGGCAACGCGCGGCGCGCAGCCGACACCAGGAGCCACGCATGGATTTCCGTGATCGGGGCCGCGGCGTGCGTCGCGGCACTCGGCGCGCTGGTGTGGCAAACGGCGATGATCGCCCCTCTAAAGTTGTGGGTGCTGGCCGGTATGATCGCGATTGCCGTGGCGATCGAGGGCACATACCGGCTTGTCAGATCACCGCCGCCGGCGTCATGAATCACGCATGTCCCGAGCTCGACGGCATTCGACTACCGACGGCGATACTTTTACGTAATGCGACCTCTGCGGTATTCCATCAACGGCACACACTCGCGCGTCATCCGTGCTGCGGAAGGCGGTCCTTGCAACACACGACACTGCGCTTCCGATCGGGGCTCGCATCGTGCACGCTGCGATGGGCAGTGAGCAGCCGCGACGCGAGTGAGGAATATGCCAAGGCCAATTGAAACCGCCGTCGAGTGCCGACAGGAACTGGTCGCACTCAGCGCAACGTACGAGCAAGCGAGCTGGAAGTTTAAGGTCGAAAGCGCATTTCCACGCTGGCGCGATCGTACAGAGCAGCGCCTAGCGGCAGCCGTGTCGCAGAAGGCCTCTTCGGAGTTTGCACGCCTGCCGCGCAAGCCGAGACCGAAGGAGTCCTGGATCGATGTCGTAGCGAAGAATCTCGCGTTCCTCGAGGAGCTCGTGCACGACGTCCAGATACATCCAGACGAGTACGGCCCTTCGGTAATCGCGCACGAGCGCAGGATGACGACCGCAGCACGCGACCGATCGAACCCGACGCCAAGCAGGGCACGAGTTGCCGAGCCGGAGAAGGTCACGCTGGGTTGGCTTGCCCGACGCAATCTCTCCGTTCCACTCATTGCCATCTATGTCGGATCACTCGCCGCAGCGTTCGCGCTGGGAGTGCGCCTGGCACATGTGCCGATGGTTGAACGAATCATTCCCTGGTGAGATTTAGAGTCGCGGTTCGATATCCGACCGGCGCGTGATCGTCTCGGACAGCCGTACCCAGGGCACGCCGAGCACCGTGACTTGTGCGAAGTTCGCGACGGAGCGCCCGTCCGGCTGCAGATACATCCATTGCTCCATGTACACCGCGGGGCTCCGCATCAGATAGCGCAGGTGGAAGAGATTGCCGCTCGACTCGGCGTGCACCTCCCCCTTCGCATCGCTCAGCGTTGCCTTGTAGTGCCCGGCGTCCGCGCGGCTCAGAAGCCACACGCGAGTCTCCACGGAGCCGTTATCGTATGTGATCGTCTGATCGAGCCTGAAGCGGCCGTCACTCTCGGTCCGACCAGACCCTTCCACTCGAAGCGTGCGGTCATGGCCGATGCGGTAGTCCAACTTTCCTTCGCCGTGTGTGTGTCCTGCGAAGAACAGAGTGGGATCGAACGAAGGCGCGGGCGCGATCGCCGGACGCGGTGGCAGACCAGCAAGGCACCCGTCGGCCACGATGATGAAGCCGACGGCGAAGATGCCGCGAGCCGTACGAAAGGAAGACATTAGTTACTTCCTATCGCACCAACCATACCGCTGAATTCGTCCGTTACAGAGCTCACGCTCGCAGCCGAAGTGCTCACGTTATGCGCGTAGTAAATGTCGGGAAGTCCATAATATCGCGCCGGCGCCATTTCCAACTTGTCATCTGGTTTGGGCGAGTGCTCAAACCATTCGCTCAACTTCGGGAGATCATCCTGTCCCACCGCGCGCAGGGCAATGGCAGCGGCGCAGACGGCGGCGAGTACCAACGGGGCGACACGGCGCGTGACATTGCTCCTCGAGTCTTCGACGGACGGCAACCATGGTCGGCGGTAGGCACGGGAGGAGAGTAGGGCAGGGCTATCAGCGCGCGATCAGCGGTGGATCAGCGCGGCCGATTTGTAAGGAATCTGTCCGAGCTCACCCAGCGGCATTGCCGGCGACTCTTCCTGGCGAGACCATGGGGCATCACGAAACCGGCACAATGTCCGCGTCCCTCGACGGCGTCCCCGCGCCTGATCCCATGACAATCACTCGACTCGCGATCCTCGGCCTCGCACTCGCCGCCTGTCAGGCCACCACGCCAGCCCAGAGCTACGGCTTCGTCGCGCTTCTCGGCAACGACACCATCTCCGTCGAGCGCGTCACGCGCCGCGGCGATGAGATCGTGAGCGACGAGGTCGACCGCTTTCCGCGCGTCCGCCTTCGCCATACCACGATGCACCTCGCTCCCGACGGATCCAACACGCATCTCGAGATGGACATCCGCACGCCAAGCGAGCCTGCGAACGAACGGCTCCGCCACGTCGTCGCCGACGTCTCGCACGATTCGGTTCATATCACGAAGCACGACTCCACCGGCACGAATGCCAGCGCCTTCGCAACGGGGACGCTCGTCATCGAGTGGGGCAGATTCCGGTGGAGCGCGCCGATCGTCGTGCTCTGACCGTTCAGCACGACGCCGGCGGCGCGCCCGATCACTGTTTCCATGTCGCGAGAGGTCGCTCGAACGCGCGCTCGCCCCTGCCGACTTGTTCGCCGCGTCCATGATCACAGCCGCGACCTCCGTCGGATGCGACAACATTGGCACGTGCCTGGAAGCCAGCGTCGTCGTCGTGGCGTGCATGCGCTTTGCGGCGAAGCGCCCTGATCCGGCGGTACCATCCGGTCGTTCACGATGATGAACCACGACGGCTTGGTCTTCCACGCGGCGGTCGTGATCCTCTCGGAAAGAAAGGTCGAGTTCCAATCGCCCTGCGTCTCGTAGACGTGTGCGCGCCAATCGTGAGCATCGAGGCTAACGGCGCAATGAGCAGTCTTTTCGACCTCTGTCGTCTCCTGGTGTGTTCGGCGCCACTGCCGGCTCGACGATAATGTCGAGCTGTGCGTGGTGTACCGCGTCTCTCGTCCGGGTCATCCTGTGATACCTTGGTGGGGCGGCCACAGGCTACTCCTATCGAGGTACTCAGCGTACGACGCCGAGGATCTTCAGTGGCACATCTCCGTGTCCCGAGGATATCGTAGCAGACTACCATCGGAGGCGGTGCGATGCGAATCAGAAGCCTGGGTCATGCCGTCTTCGCGACGACGTTCATCGCTCTTGGGGTTCTGGGGATGGTCAAGGGCAGCTTCACACCGGTGTGGGCACCGGTGCCGAAGTGGGTGCCGGCGCGTGAGCTGCTGGTCTATCTGTGCGCGCTGATCTCGCTCGCGTCGGGAATCGGCTTGCTTTGGTCACGCACCGCCGCCGCTGCGTCCCGGCTCCTGCTCGCGTCGCTCGTCCTCTGGTTCGTAATTCTGAGAGTGCCAAGGCTGTTCCTCACCCCGACATCGCAGGACTCGTGGTCCGGACTAGGCGAAACCGCCGTGATGGTTGCCGGCGCATGGGTGCTGTACGCCTGGCTCGCTACCGGTTGGGACCGAGCTCACCTCGCGCCCGCCACCGGCGACAACGGTGTCCGCATTGCGAGAGCGCTCTACGGGTTTGCATTGCTCCCGTTCGGCGAGGCGCATCTGCGATACGCGAAGGAAACTGCCGCGCTCGTGCCCGCCTGGCTGCCGTTTCACATGGTATGGGTGTATCTCACGGGCTGTGCGTTCATCGCGGCCGGGATCGCGGTACTCATCGGAATCTGTGCGCGTCTGGCCGCGGCGCTCTCGGCGCTCCAGATCGGCCTGTTCACAGTACTCGTATGGTTACCCATCATGCTCGCTGGGTCCAAGGATCCGTTTCAAGTGAGCGAAGCCATCCTCTCCTTTGCGATCACCGCTGGCGCGTGGGTCGTGGCCGATTCCTATCGCGACACGCCCTGGCTCGCCGTGAACAAGCGCTAACGTCCGCGCCTCCGTTCAATGGCCCCAGGAACAGCTTGTGCTGTCTTTGCCATGGAAGAAGTAACCGCATTCAACGCCACGAGAGTGAGGAGGAGAAGGCAACACGGCTTGTTTCAGCGCGCAACAAGTAGCTTTTGCGACATTTCTCGTGCAGCCACACGATATTATACAGCCAGCAACTCGGGCGACACGCTTTCGACTTTCCGGCTTATCTCACCACACGGGCGTCCCCATGCGACTGGTACACTGGCCTACGGCCTTCGGAATGATTTGCGCGGCTTCGATCTCGGCGTGCGCACCGAAAGATTCTTCGTCGAGCGCGTCGACGGCGAAGACCGATTCTATCACGAGTACCCAAATGGTCGCGCCGAGCCCACAGCCAGCGCTGTCCGATATTACGCCTGTGCGCGGCGCGCTCGCTGCGGTCAGCGATACCGCGCTCACGGTTACGACGAGCGCTGGCGATGTGCACGTGGTCGTGACTCCGCCGCTCAAACTTTACAAAACCGAAGCTGCGAAGCTGTCGAAAGTCACCGCGCATACCTTCGTCGGCGTGACGTCGGTGGCGCAGCCCGACGACACGCAGAAGGCGACCGAGATACACATCTTTCCGGAAGAGCTCCGAGGCACGGGTGAAGGAAGCAATCTCATGAAGACGCCAGCCGGAAACGCAGGGAAGAGCACGATGACCAACGGCGCGGTAGCCGCAGCGGCGAGCGCCGATGCGCCGTCGCGCATGACGAACGGCGCCGTCGCCACGCACGCGGGCGGATCACTGACGGTGAACTTCAAGGGCGACTCGCGCGTCCTCACCGTACCAAGCAACGTACATGTCACTGAGATCGTCGCCACCGACGAGAAGCTCACTCCCGGCACCAACGTCATCGTGCTTGCGGTCAAGCAGCCCGATGGGACGTTGAAGGCGTCGCGAGTGATGATCGCGCGTAAGCCGTAGCGACGATGGCGCGCGCACGTTGCATCGCGAGCGCGGTCACGCTGTCGCTGTTCGCCGCGGCGCGAGTCGGCGCGCAGTCGCAATTGCACGATGCCGCATCGGATCAGCTCGGAACCGTTCACTTCGCCACGTCGTGCAACGCCGCGGCGACGCCGATCTTCGATCGCTCCGTCGCGCTCGTGCACTCCTTCGAGTTTGGCGCAGCGATCGGCGGCTTCAACGACGTCCTCTCGGCCGACTCGACCTGCGCGATGGCGTTCTGGGGGATCGCGCTGAGCCGCTGGTCTAATCCGATGGCGCCGGGCAACCGCAGCCCCGAAGTTCTCGCCGCGGGGAAGCGGGCGGCAGATGCGGCGTCGCGTCTGGCAATCGGCGCGACGACGCGCGAGCGCGGATACATCGGCGCGGTGTCCGAGCTCTACGCCGACTACGAGCATCGCGACACGCGTACGAGAGTCGTCGCCTACGAGCGGGCGATGAACGCACTCGCGGCGGCGCAGCCTGCCGACACCGAGGCGCAGATATTTCACGCGCTCGCGCTCGTCGCTGCGGCGTCGCCAACCGATAAAAGCTACGCGAGCCAGCGACAAGCCGGTGAAGTGCTCGAATCGCTTTGGGTGAAGCTGCCGAATCATCCGGGGCTCGCGCACTACATCATCCATGCCTACGACGTCCCTGCGCTCGCGCCACTCGCGCGTCGTGCGGCCGAGCGATACTCGCGCATCGCCCCGGCCGTGCCGCATGCGCTGCACATGCCGTCGCACGTGTTCACGCGCGTGGGGATGTGGCGCGAATCCATCGATGCGAACCGGAAGTCGATCGCCGCGGCGAGACGCGATGGGTCCATCGCGGAGGCGCTGCACGCGCTCGACTACGAGACGTACGCGGCGCTACAGCTTCGCGACGATTCTGCAGTGCGCTCGATCCTGACCGTCTTGCCTACACTGGTCGCCCGATTCGATCCGAACGTCGTGTCGGGCGCCGCGCCCGGCTCCGCCGGCGCATTCGCAATCGCGGCGATCCCGGCGCGCGTGGCTCTCGAGCATCGCGACTGGAAGTCGGCTGCCGAGTTGCACGCGACGACCACCGCCTTCCCTTACGCGGACGCCGTCACGTACTTCGCGCGCTCCCTCGGCGCCTCGCATCTTGGTGACAGAGCCGCGGCGCGTGTTGGCGTCGACTCGCTCGTCGTGCTGCGGACGCGACTTGCCAACCATGGCGAGAGCTACTGGGCGGAGCAGGTGGCGATCCAGCAGTTGGGCGCGCAGGCGTGGATGGATTTTGCAGGGCATCACGCTGATGTCGCGCTAGCCGAGATGCGCGAGGCGTGCACCCGCGAGGACGCCACGGAGAAGAGCGCAGTGACGCCAGGTCCGCTCGCTCCCGCTCACGAGCTGTTCGGCGATATGCTGATGGCGCTTCATCGCCCTGCAGACGCGCTGGCCGAGTACGAGCTCACGCTGACGAAGGAGCCCAATCGATATCTGTCGATGCGCGGCGCGATGCTCGCGGCACGTGGGGCGGAAAACAGGGGGAAGGCGGCGCGATACGCATCGGCCATCGCTTCGATGACGCACTCGAGGCATACCCCGAAGGCGGTCACTCGAGACTGACGCGACCACTCCGGACGCGGGCAACCCGCGCCGGAGCGTCGATTCGAAGTGCTACTTCGTGAGATCCGCGGGCACGTAGCCGCCGTTCTCCTCGAGCTTCGTCATGACCTGCTTGTGCAGCCAGATGTTCATGGTGGCACTGTCATTCATGTCGCCGGTGTAGCCAAGCTCCTGCGCGAGCGCCTTGCGCTGCGCGAGGCTGTTGTCGATGCCGAGGATCGCCATGAGATCGACGATCGACGTCTTCCAGTTCACGGGGTGCGAATAGCTCGACGCGATGTTCGCGAGCAGCGCCTCGGCCTCCGCCTGCGAGATCGGTGTGGGCTTGGTCGGAGCGGCCTGAGCGACCGGCGCGGACGCCGTCGGCGAGGGGCTCGGCGCTGAGGAAGTGGCGGCGCCAGCTGTTGCGGTCTCGGTGTGGCCGAATACCTTCGACATTATCGATCCAAAAATGCTCATAGTGACCTCTTGAAAGAAGCTTCGGTGATGTGTGACGGCCCAGGGAAGGTGATGACGCCGGTGAGGAACTACTTAGTCAAGAAGTGCGCCTCGCGGCGCTCGAGTCGGCGATTGTCGCAGCCACGCTCCTTCGTGCCTGACGTCCGCAACCCATGCCTCGCACCTACTCTTCAAATGACCATTTTTTCAACTATCGCGTGGGCCCCGGCGCATCGCTTGCATCTCCACATGTACATGAATTGCTCCATGCGCCACAACTCGTGAAGTCCAGGGACGCCGAGGCCCGGGCGAATATGCAGGACAGCGTGCGCGAAGACGGTGCCACCTCGGAGAGCCTCTACCTCGAGCTCGAACGCTCTAATCAGCAGCTCCAGGAGCTCGCGACCGAGCTCGAAGCGCAGACCGAGGAGCTCCAGGCGACCACAATGGATCTGGAAGAGCGCGCGGCCGAGCTGCAAGATGT
>JBDTJH010000033.1:0-3012 GCA_039935955.1 Gemmatimonadaceae bacterium | reverse complement strand
ATGGTATCCGCCGCGCAGAGGTCGTCGTATACGGCCTGGTCCGCGAAGTCGAGCGTCCACAGATCGATCGTGTGTCCGCGCATCATGTTGATGTACTTGAGACAATCCTGAATCAGCGTGAGCATGCCGAGTCCGAGGAGGTCGATTTTGACGAGCCCCATCGCCTCGACGTCGTCCTTCTCCCACTGAATCACCGTGCGATTCTCCATCGACGCCGGCTCGATCGGCACGATGGTGGCGAGCGGCTCCCTCGTCAGCACGAAGCCGCCCACGTGGATCGAGCGATGCCGCGGGATGTTGTGCATCCCCTGCACGATGAGTGGCAGCGCCTTCACGCGCGCATCGTCGGGATCGAGCCCTGCGCGCTTCAGCAGCGTGCCCGGCTCCGTCGGACGGATCGCGGTGTTCGGATTGCGACGCTCGGTGTGATCATCGCTGCCGTGCGGGTCCACCCACGCCGGTGTCTCGCGATTCGTCGAGCGCGCGTTCGGGCTGCTGTACGGCTCGTACGCCGCCATCGGCTTGGGCCGATCGTACTTCGATTCCGGCTTCGCCTTCCGCCGCTCCTCGCGCTCGCTCTCGCGCACGTTGCGCTCCTTCTCTTCGAGCGCGCGCGTGCGATTCACCACCTCCGTCCCGCGCACGAGGTGGCTTCCAATTCGCTCGGCATGCTCGGCGTCGCTGTTGCGATCCACAGCGTCATATGCCACATCCGCCTCCACCTGCATTGCCTCGGCCGTCGCGCGCGCGGAGAAGCGGTCGCTCATCGCGGCGAGTGTGTCCGCCTGCTCCACCGAGAAGCCGAGCACGCGGCAGGCGTCGCGTACGGCGGAGCGGCCGCGATAGGTGATCTGCTCGCACACCATCGCCGCGTGCTCGCGTCCGTAGCGCTCGTAGACGTACTGCAGCACCTGCTCGCGATCGCGGTGGGCGAAGTCGATGTCGATGTCCGGTGCCTCACGGCGATCGTCGCTCAGAAATCTTTCGAAGAGGAGATTGAGCTTGATCGGATCGACGGCGGTGATGCCGATGCAGAAGCACACGGCGGAGTTCGCAGCGGAGCCTCGTCCCTGACAGAGCACGCCCGCGCGATTCGCGAAGCGCACGATGTCCCAGACGATGAGAAAAAATCCGGCGAGGCCAAGCCGCTTGATGAGCGCGAGCTCGTGCGTGAGTTGCGCGCGCTGTCGCTCGTTGATCATCCCCCATCGCTCGGCCGCGCCCTGCGCGACGAGGCGCTCGAGATATTCATCGGCGCCGACGCCGAGTGGGAGCGGGAAGGCGGGGAGCGTGGGATGGAGATCGTGGAGGCGGAAGGCGCAGCGCTCGGCAATTGCGAGGGTCGCCTGCACACCCTGGGGATGATGACTCCATCGCTGCACCATGCGCGCGGGGCTCTGCAGCCGCCACTCGGCGTTGGGGCGCAGCCGCGTGCCCATCTCGTCGAGTGTGCGCTTGTGGCGCAGCGAGGAGAGCACGTCGTGCACGACGCGTCCGCCCGTGCGCGCGTAGTGGACGTTGTTGGTGACGACCCATGGAACGCCAGTGAAGCGCGCGATGTCGATGAGCGGCTCGAGCAGCGCGCGCTCCTCCTCGAGTCCGTGATCCCAGCACTCGATGGCGAGTCGGCCATCGAAGATCTCGTGCAGACGCGCGGCCGCCCCGCGCGCGCTCGCGAGGTCGCCGGCGATGATGCGTCGCGGCACGAGGCCGCGCGGGCAGCCGGTGAGGGCGAACAATCCCTTCGCATGCGCGGCGACGGTGTCGAGGGAGATCGACGGGCGCCCGCGCGGCGTGTCCATGCGCGCGCGCGTGATCATCGTCGAGAGATTGCCGTAGCCCTCGCGATCTTCGGCGAGAAGGACGAGGTGATGCGGAATGCCGCCGTCGCCGCGCACGGTGATCTCCGCGCCGATGATGCACTCGAGCGCGTCGCCTTCACCCGCCTGCGCGAAGGCGACGATGCCGCCCAGCTCATCGTGGTCGGTGATCGCGAGCGCGTGGTAGCCGAGCTCCACGGCGCGATCAACTAATTCAGCTGGATGCGACGCGCCGTCCAACAACGAGAATGCTGAGTGGCAGTGCAACTCGACGTATGGAGCTCTTACCAATGGAGCTCGCGCGGCAACTGCGGCCGCGCTCCCTGCTTCTGTGTCGTGTCCGAGTTCAGTCATACCACCCCTGCACGAACCAGCGTTCGCGTTCGCGGAAGGCGAGGAGCTCGCCGCTGTCGGATTCGCACCGCCAGTAGTCGCGCGCGTAGCCGTCCTTCCACCAGTCGCCGGAGAGTCGCTCGGGGCCAGCCGCGCGCTCAATCGTGACGCGTCGCTCGCGCCACCAGAGCGCGCACGGGCGGTCGCCGTCCCATTCGACGTCGACGGTCTCCGGCGTCTCGAGCAGACGGAGCGCGGGTGCGCGCGGAGGCTCGGCCTTCGCTGTAGTTGCCACTCGTGCGTCGGCGCGCGCAGCATCACTCTCGCACCACGCGCCGTTGCGATCCACGCGATGCTCGTCGCGCAGCGCCGGGCGCACGACGGACTGCGCGCCGAGCTCCGCGCGGAGTCGCGCGAAGGCCGCGTCGGCGGCCGCGGGGTCGTGCCAGCCGAGCGCGAGGAGGTCGCCCTGCTCGCTCGACGCGGGCGCCGTGGATGTGATCGCGACGGCGAGCCCGCACACGGGCGCGGTGAGCGTCCACGTGTCGAGCAGCGCGCGGCACTGCTCGACGAGCGGCGCCGCGCGCGCGACGGGACGCGGGAGATGCACCTGTCGCGTGACCGTGTGCGCCGTGGCGCCCGACGGCAGCGCGCTGCGGCGATCGTCGAGCGTGAGTGTGATCGCGATCGTCGCCGCCGCGCGCCCCTCGGCCGCGAGCGCTGATGCGAGACGGTCGATGGCGGGGCGCAGGAGAAAGAGCACCGGCTCCATCGTCGCGGCCGGCGATGCGAGCTCCACCTCGGCCGCATGTCGCGCGGTGACCGATGCGAGCACGGGGCGCCGCACATCCTCGCCGCG
>JBDTJH010000032.1:0-8989 GCA_039935955.1 Gemmatimonadaceae bacterium | reverse complement strand
TCTCGGAGAAGCCCGACGCCGACGATCCGTTGGCGGCCCGCTGCCGATCGGCCATCATCTTCGTTGCCGCATCGTTCAGCGACTGCGCGGCCTCCTCCATCGCGCCGGCGGTTTCCTGCTGCCCGTTGGGCGAGGCGTCCGATGTCTGCCTCGTCGCTTCCTGTACACGCTGCTGGGCTTCGCCGAGCGCGCGCTGCGACTGCTGGGAAACGTGGGAGGACTGGCGTGCGGCGCGCTGCACTCCCTCGCTCACCTTCTCGACACCCTGCTGCACCGCGCTCTGATCTCCCTTGAGCGAGGGCGATCCGCCGGCGCGCGCCTGATCCGCGAGCGCCTGCTGCTGTCGCGCGAGCTGCATCGTCTCCTGAATCGACTTGTCGAGATCCTTCGTGAGGCCATTCTTCCATTCCTGAATCTGCTGCTGGCGCGCATCCGAGAGCTGCTGCGCGGCCTGCTCCATCTGCTCCGCACCCTGCTGCGCCGCGGCGACACGCTGCTGCTGCTGCCCGCTCTGCTGTTGCTGACCGCTCTGTTGTTGCGCGCCGCTCTGCTGTCGCTGCTGCCCGTTCTGATCCTGCTCCCCATTCGCGCCCTGCTTTTTCTGCGCGCCCTGCGCTCCCGACTTCTGCGCGGCCTGCTTCATCGACTCCGCGCTCTGCTGCGCGTGCTGCGCTCCCTGCTGCAGCGCCTTCGGCCCGCTCTCCGCCTTTTCCTGCTGCAGCCGCTGCGCGAGCTGCTGTACCTCGTTCGCGAGCTGATGTGCGTGCTCGCTCTGCGGCCCGGCATCCTTCCCCGCACCGCTGTCCGCGCGCGCCATCTTGTCGGCGGTCATGCGCTCCTGCTTCGCGAGATCCTTCGCCTCGTCCTTGAGCGTCTGCATCGAGCCCTCGAGGGCGGCGCGCTTGAGCATCTCCGCGCTGCGCTCGAGCTGCTGACGTAGCGCCTGCTGCGCCTTCGCGAGATTCTCCATCGACTGGCGCGCATCGTCGGGCGACTGCTGCTTCGTGCTCTTCTGCACGTCGTCCAGCTGCTGTTGCAGCTCCGGCGTGAGCGCCTGCGCAAGCATCTGCTGCGCCTCCGCGAGCTGGCGTGAGAGCGAGCTGTCGAGCGCGCCTGCAGCCTGCAGCTGCTTCGCAAGCGCCTGCGCATCCTTCTGCAGCGACTTCACCTGCTCCTGCAGCTTCTGCTGCTGCGACGCGAGCCCCTTCGCCTGCTCGGCCGACCGGTACGACATGGCAGCCTTCTCGCCACTCGCATTCTCGCCGGACTTTCCGCCATTTGTGGTCGATGTGCGGTCGCGACTCTTCGCGGCCTCGTCCGTCTTTTGCGCGAGCTGCTTCTGTTCCGCGGCCGCACGCGTCGCGCGCGCCGCGAGGCTGTCGCCCATCGCTCGTGCGAGCTCCCGCTGCTCGGTGAGCGACGGCACGCGCACCACGAGCTCCCGGCTCACGGATGTCTGCCGCCAAGGCGAGTTGTCCGTCGCCGCGATGGTGACGTGCAGCGCATCGCCGGGCTGCAACCCGCGCACGGATGCGTCGATCGTCGCGCCGCCGGACCACTCTACGGCGCTCGGTGCGGCCAACGGCTGCTCCACGCTTGGCATCGCCGTTCCATTCGCCATCTCGCGCCAGCTCCGCATCGTCACCGTCGCGACGCCATGATCGTCGCTCGCGTCCGCGCGCAACGAGAGCTCATTCCCCGTCATCGTCAACGTGTCGTGCGCCGGATCGACGATCTCGACGTGCGGCGCCGAGTCGGGGATCACGTCGACGTCGAGCGGCGCGGGGACATCGGCGACAGGCCCGCGTGCGCCGCGCGCGACCCACATCCACTTCCCGCCGCTCGATGTATTGAGCCGCCCCGCGAAGTTGTGCCCGTCGGGCTCGAGGCGAACCGTGTCGCGCGCGCTCACGAGTGCGACGGCATCGAGCACGGCGCTCGCGCGCCCGCGGATGACGAGCGTTGTTCCGCGCGGCACGCGCACGGTTTCACCGGCAGGCAAGGGCTCCGCCGCGCGTCCGAGATACGAGGGATAGATCGCGCGAATGGCCACGTCGCCGACGAATGGGCGGTCGGTGACACGCACGACGACGGTATCCGTCTGCGTGCGTCCATCCGTCGCGACCAGCGCGATGTCGGCGTCCAGAGGTCCGAGGGTCACGGACGTGACGCCATTGCTCACGTCGAGCACGCGCTCGCTCCACGGCGCGCCCGTCGCACGCGTGTGAAAGGCGATCGTACGGCGCGACGGCGCGAGGATGCGCAACCGCAGCGAGTCGCCGCGCATCACCTCGCTCGGCGGGTCCACGATGCGGAGCGGAGGGACGAGCGCGCCCGTCCACGCGCCCACCGGATGACTCATTGCGCGCCACCCGTCGGGCGCGTTACGCCGCGCGCCGCCGAGCAGCACGAGCGCGAGCATCGCGCACACCACCGCGCCTACCCCGGTGATCAGCGCGCCGCGCAGCATCGCCGGCGCGAGTATCCCCGAGTGTTTGGTGAGCGATGCGCCGACTGCGCCCGCGGCGCGCTTGCCGAAGGGGCCCTGATTCTCCACCTCGAGCGCACCGCGCAGCGAGCCGTCACGCAGCGCGCGCTCACGCTCGATCGCATGGGCGACCCTCGCCGGCGATGCCGCGCTCCGCACGCGCACCACCGTCCACGCGAGCGGCACGCCGATCGCGGCGAGCACCAGCACCCATGCGATCGCCGGCGCCGCGGGCTCGCTGATCCAGCGCGCATCGCCGAGCCAGAACGCGGCGAGCCCCGCAAGGAGTGCAGCCGCGGCCAGCGAAAACGCGGCGCCGCGCGCGCTCATCGTGGCGACGAGCCTGAAGCGCTCGCGAGCGACGACCTGCCGCAGCGTCACGAGACGGGGCGGCTCGTCACCGCGTACACGAAGAGGTTGACTCCCATCCGCAGCGCCGCCTCGTGCAGCGCCGGCGGATCGTGATAGACCTCGGTGTCCTCCCAGCCGTTGCCGAGATCGCTGGAGAAACTGTAGTACACCACGAGCCGGTCGCCGATGAAGATGCCGAAACCCTGCGCAGGCTTCCCGTCGTGCACGTGGATCTTCGGCAGCCCCTTCGGAAAGTCGTAGACGATATGGTAGATGGGATGCGCGAGCGGAACTTCCACCAGCGGCCGATCCGGGAAGACACGCGCGATCTCGCGACGGAAGCTCGGGTCGAGCCCGTAGTTGTCATCCGCATGAAGGAATCCGCCGTGCTCGAGATAGCTGCGCAGTCGCACCACTTCCTCATCCGAGAAGTGGACGTTGCCGTGTCCCGTCATGTGGAGGAACGGATAGTCCCACAGACGATCGTCCATGAGCGTCACGCGCGCCTCGGTGCGACTGACCGGCAGCGTGGTACGCGCGGCGATTGCCGCGAGGAGATTCGGGATGCTCGATGGATTCGCGTACCAGTCGCCGCCACCATCGTATTGCAGCCGAGCAATCGTCATGCGCGCCACGCGCTCCGGCGCAGCGGCCGTCAGAGACGCCACGAGCATCAGTGCGATCGACGATGTCAGCAGTGCGCGAGGAGTGGGCATGAATCACAAGGTAGCGGTACGGGTGATGCGTCGAACGGTGCGCCGATCAGTCCTCTTCCTGGGCGAGCTTGTAGGCCACGTTGCGCGTGATGCCCTGCTCGGCCACAAGCGTGCGCGCCACGTCGCGCGCGCTGAGCCCGCCCGCGCGCAGCGCCCGCGCCTTCTCGCGCGCGGCGTTCTCGTCCGCAACCACTGGAGCCGCGCCTGCGATCACCAGCACGACCTCGCCGCGCGGCGGCGCATCGTCATAGTACGCCGCGAGCGCATCGAGCGTTCCCCGCCGCACTTCCTCGAATTGCTTCGTGAGCTCGCGCGCGACTGCTCCGAGTCGCTCGCTACAGCCGGCTTTCGACAGATCGCGCAGCGTCGCTGCCACGCGCGGCGCCGCCTCGTACAGCACCGCGGTATGTGAAAGCGACGCAATCTCCGCGAGCGCGCTCGTGCGTTCCGCGCCCTTGCGTTCGAGAAAGCCGAAGAAGGTGAATCGATCCGCCGAGATCCCGCTCGCGACCAGCGCCGAAAGCAGCGCCGACGCGCCGGGGATCGGCACCACGCGCACCCCCGCCTCGATCGCCGCCGCCACGAGGCGCGCGCCCGGGTCGGAGAGCAGCGGCGTCCCCGCGTCCGAGATCAACGCCATCGACTCTCCGGCCGTCATCCGCGCAACCAGCGCGTCGGCGGTGCGCGCCTCGTTGTGCTCGTGGTACGACACGAGCGGCGTATCGATCTCGAAGCGGTGCAACAGCGGACGCGAATGGCGCGTGTCCTCCGCGAGCACGACGGCCACCGTCTTCAGCGTCTCGATCGCGCGCGCGGAGAGATCGCCGAGGTTGCCGATCGGAGTCGAAACTATGTAGAGCATCCCAGCTGCGTCGCTCATCGGCTCCAGTGCGGATGACAAAGCGGGTTCGGCGCAGTGATGCGCCGAACCCGCAAAGTGCAGCCTTGGGCCGCCGCGTGGAAGCGGCGGCGCGTTCGACTACGCCGTGGCCGGAGCCGCCGCCGCGAGATGCTGCTTCAGCTTCGCGTCGTACTCCTTCTTCGGGTGCGCGCCCAGGATCGTGTCCACCACCTTGCCGTTCTTGAAGAACAGCACGAGTGGGATCGACCGGACGTTGAAGCGGATCGCCGACTTCTGATTGGAGTCGACATCCACCTTCGTCACCTTCACCTTGCCGGCATATTCGGCCGCCAGCTCATCGAGCACGGGGCCGATCATGCGACAGGGACCACACCACGCCGCCCAGAAATCGACGACGACGAGCCCTTCGCCCTTCTCAACTTCCTGCTCGAAAGTGGCATCAGTTACCGCCAACGCGTTCGACATGCCTCAACCTCCACAGCGGGCCTCGCACCAGCGCTGCCCCACGTTAAATTTGCGCGCTCACACCGTATAGGGAGCGCGATTCTCATGCCACCCATCGCTCGTCGTGGAGCGCGCATCGCACACATTGGAATCGCCGTGCACGCGATCGACGAGATGCTTCCCTTCTATCGTGATCTCCTCGGTCTCGACGAGCACCCGCTCGATGACTCCGACGGCGCCCGCATCGCCGGCCTCACCGCCGGCGACCAACTGATCGAGCTTCTGGAGCCTCACTCACCGGGGTCGCCGATCTCGAACTTTCTCGAGCGCCGCGGTCCGGGAATCCATCACATCTGCTTCGCCGTTCAGGATCTCGATGGCACCCTCTCGCACTGCCGCGAGAAAGGGGTCCGTCTGATCGATGAGTCGCCGCGCATGGGCGCGGAGGGAAAGCGCATTGCCTTCCTGCACCCGGCATCCACCGGCGGTGTGCTCATCGAGCTTACGGAGGACTAACGCGCGGTCAACGCCACGCGTTCCCCCTTTTTAGCGCTTCTGCTGGTTGGAACAGAGGTCCTGGAGCGGTGCCAGCTGGACGTCGAGAACGTACCAACGCTCGGACGGGCCCTGGACGGCCGTGATCTTCGTTTCGCGCGTCTGAGTACCGCGCGTGATGTCGACCGTGTAGTCGTGCTCGCCCGGCTTCGGCGTCACGTCGGCGCCGATTTCGTACCGGTCGTGCGTGAGGTAGCACATCATCGTCAGCTCGCGCTTCTCGAGCTGCGAGCGGTCGACGATATCACGGGCCGCGCCGCGCTCGCTCCCCCAGATCGCCGAGAAGGCCTGCAGGTCCTGCGCGCGTGCGGCGGCGAGGAACTGCTCCACCGCGATCCGGGGACCCGCCGCTCCCGTCATCTGCCCAGGCGACGCTCCGCCCCGACCATTACTACCACATGCGGCGAGGGCGATCATCGCGCCGGCCGCAAACATGCTCACCTTTAAACGCTTCACCGAGTTCTCCGCTATCGTCGTGGGCGAACCTAACTTCGCATGGGCATGCCAGCAACTCACCAGCGTCTCTATATAAACGTCGATCATGTCGCGACGCTTCGCCAGGCGCGACGCACCGACGAGCCGGATCCCGTCGCCGCGGCCGCGCTCTGCGAAGATGCCGGTGCCGAAGGGATCACCGCACATCTGCGCGAAGACCGCCGCCACATGCAGGACGACGACATCATCCGGCTCGCCAGCTCCGTACGCACGGTGTTCAATCTCGAAATGGCGCTCACGGAGGAGATGCTCACCATCGCCGAGCGTCTCCGCCCCTACCAGATCACCCTCGTACCCGAGCGCCGCGAGGAAGTCACGACTGAGGGCGGGCTCGATCTCTCCCGCGATCCGGAGCGGCTGCGCGACGGGCTCGCGCGGTTGAAACGTGCGGGGGTGCGTACGAGTCTATTTATCGACCCGGTCGGCGAGGCCGTACAGCGGTCGCACAACCTCGGCGCAGACGCGATCGAGCTGCACACCGGGAGCTATGCGCACCACCCGAACGACGAACACTCATTGCGCGCGCTCGTCGACGCGGCCGAGTTGGGCCGCTCGCTCGGCCTCGCAGTGCACGCGGGACATGGACTCACCGTTCGCAACGTTGGCCCAGTCGCGGCGATCGCCGCCATCGAGGAGCTGAACATCGGACACTCGATCGTAAGCCGCGCCATCTTCGTCGGACTCGCTCGCTCGATCGCCGAGATGCGCGCGGCGATGGATGCCTCCGCGCGTGGCCCGGCGCGTTGACCAGCCCGGCGGGAAGGCCTAGCTTGCCCGTGCGCACATGAGCGGAGCAGAAATGACGTCGCCAGATGGGCTGCTGCACTTTTTCGTTCTGGAAGCGACCGATTACATCGATCGCCTCGATTCGCTGCTCACCTCCTCCGGCGAGGAGGGGCCCGACGCGAGCGCATTCGGCCGCTACGCGCGCAACCTGCGCGGCAGTGCCACCATGTCGCGGCAGATGGGGATCGCCGAGGTCGCGAGCGCGCTCGAGCGCCTCGCCCGCGCGCTCCGCAATCGCGCCGTGCGGTGGGACGCGGCGGTCAGCGGCGCGGTCGTCGCGGCGGTCGACGATCTCCGCTTCCTCGTCCGCGCCATTCGCACGCCGGGCGCCGACGAAAGCGCTCGCGTGCGTGCTCGCGTCGAGGAGCTCGGCACGCTCGTTCCCGCATCGGTGAGCGCATTCGCGACGCCGGCGCAGAGCCAGCCCACCGGCGCGATCACCTTCCTCGCCGGCGAGGCCGCCGAGCTCGCGCGCGCCATCGATCATCTCGTCAGCGCGCCCGAGGATGATACCGCCCGCGCGCATCCCGCCGAACGCGTGCGCGCGCTGCGCGGCGTCGCCGAGCTGAAGGACATCCCCGCGCTGGGCGATGTCGTCGACGCGGTCGAGACCACGCTCAAGACGCTCGAGCTCAGCACCGTCCACGTCGCGAGCACGAAGCAGAAGACGCTCCTCACCGCATCCGCCGCGATCCTGCGCCGCATTGCGCGCGACATCGCCTCGCGCGGCAGAGCGTCCGACGATATCCCGGAGCTCGCGTCGTTCAAGGCCGCGCTCGCGGCGGTTGATCAGGACGTCGGAAAGGGCGACCGCATCGTGCCCATCGCGCAGCTCTTTCACGATGACGAAGGTCCGCACATCCTGACCACGGCCGCGCAGCCGCCCACCAGCGCGGCGGAGCGCTTTCGTCTCGAGGTGGTGAGCCTCGCCGAGCATCTGCGCGGTGTGGTGGCGCAGGCGCGCGCGAATCGCGCACCCGAGCAGCGCGAGAAGAATCAGCGCGAGCTTCGCACCGCCCTCCGCGCGCTCGGCAGCGCCGCGAACTCGTTCGGCGAGAAGCAGGTCGCGCGCTTCTCGGCCGAGTGGAGCGTTCGCGTGGCGACCCTCAACGATGCGCAGATGGAGGCGCTCGACCGCGCGGCCGAGCTCCTCGCGAATCCTGCAACGCGGCCGGAAGAAGTTGCGCGCGGGCTCGAGCGGCTCGCGGCTCCGAAGACGCCGCCGATTGGTGTGCGCGGAATTTCCGGACGCGGCTCGATGGGCGACTCGGATGTCGCCGCGATCCTGCGAACACCGACTCCGATGAGTGCGATTCCGGCGACGCGGGCAGCCGCGCCCGCGCCCGCACCCACGACCGCTCCGGGCGCCGATGCGCCGCGTCCGGAATCGTCGAAGACACCAACCGGCCGCCAGCTGCAGGACTTTCTGCAGAACGGCATCGCCGGCTTCGGTGCGCTCGAGGCGACCCCACTCAGCAACCCCGCGGTGATCCCCGACGAGGCGATCGTCCCCATCGAGTCGCTGCTCTATCGCGGCAAGGCAGCGCTCGAGCGCGCGCGCGAGCTCAAGGCCGTGATCATGGCCGAGCGGATTCCGCAGCGCGAGACGATCGAGGAACTGTTCGACCTGCTCGACCTCGCCACTGTAGACTAAGTGCGCAAGTATTGGCGTAGTCTCTTCGGCGCTGTCGTCGGCGTCGCATTTCTCGTGTGGGCGCTCCACGGCATTCCGTTCGACCAGGTGTGGCTGCACATCCGGAATGCGAATCCGTGGTATCTGCTGGGCGCGAGCGTCGCCGGCACGCTGATCTTTCCCCTGCGCGCGCCGCGCTGGCGCATCATCCTCTCGCCGGTGGCCGAGGGGCTGCCACTCGGGATGCTGTGGCGCGCGATCGCGATCGGGATGATGGGGAACAACGTGCTCCCCGCGCGCGTGGGCGAGCCGTTGCGCGCATTCGCATTGTCGCGCGAGACGAAGCGCGTGCCCTTCTCCGCCGCGTTCGCATCGCTCGCCGTCGACCGCATCTTCGACGCGACGTGCGTGCTCCTGCTCATGGCCGTGGCGACGCTCGACCCCTCGCTGCCGAAGGGTGAGACGTTCGCCGGCTACTCGATCGCCAAGGTCATCGGGGGCGGCGCCACGCTGGCGCTCGTTGCGGTCTCCGGACTCTATCTGATCGTGTTCTTCACCGAGCGCGCGATCCTCGTGTGGGAGTGGGTCGCGCGCAAGATCGCGCCGACGTACGAGGAGCGCGGCCGTCGCATTCTGCTGTCGTTCGCATCGGGACTCGC
>JBDTJH010000031.1:0-20056 GCA_039935955.1 Gemmatimonadaceae bacterium | reverse complement strand
TGGTGTTGTGGCCGGAGAAGATGATACGCGTTCCGAATAGCACTCCGAAGCGCGGACTCCAGTTGTACTCGAGCGCCGGAGCAACGCCGAACGCGTCGCTCGCGCCGGTATCGAACACGATGCTCGTGGGACCATCCGGGCCGCCGGGGGCAGCCGGCTGCGCGCCGGCGACGTGCGTGCTCCCGCTGTGGCGATAGAAGAGATCGGCACCGAGCACCCACCGCTGCGTGAGGCTGTACTCCGCCGCAGCATCGACGAAGAGCGACTTGCCCGGCGATGCGCGCCCACGGAATCCCTCTCCGGTGCCGTAGACGCTCACGTCCTCGACGTGGACGCTGTTGGAGAACGCCTGCGAGACATCGAGCCGGGTGCGCAGGAGGCGACCGTTCGGCATCCAGAAGTACGTCTGCGAGTAGATCGAGACCGTCGTTGTGTACGCACCGCCGCCGAAGCCATCGCTGGGACGCGAGCCGAGCCTGTCGTACTTTCCCGTTGGCAATCCTTCCTGCACGACGATCGCCGTCGTCGGCACGAGGCTGCCGACGTGGAACTGCGTGAGGCGATATTGCGTGAGCAGCGTGATGTCACCGACGCCGATGCCTGAGCTGTTGGTCCCCTCGCTCATCATGTTGAAGCCGAAGGTCGGAATCACACCGACGGTGAAGTTGTTGGCGACGCCGTAGTTGATGTACGTCAGCGAGCCGAAGCCGTTGCTGTGCGCCGTGCGGACGTCGTAGAGATACGGCTCGACGAGGAAGTGGCCACGCGGCAGCGTGTTCGGCGACGCGGCGAGCATGGGGCCGGTCCACCACGCGTTGTCGGTCGACTGGCGCGCCGAGGCTGCAGCGCTATCCGTCCGCTGCGCCTGCGCCGCGACGGGAAGCGGTGCAACCGCGATCACGAGAAGCATGCGACATGCACGGCGGAGCGTACGACTCTGAATAGCGGCGTTCATGGTCCGTCGGTCGGTGGTCTGCAGTCCGGAGGCGCGCTTACAGTCAATGCTGAGAATGCGTGGGCGGAAGCTCAGCGTCGCGAGGGGAGCCGACAATATCCATTCAGTTGTATCCCCGCGTCCATGGGAGCCAAACTCGCACGCGCGCGATGGTACGTTCGAGCGTGCACGGCTGACCACGATGCAAACGCCGCCCGGAGCGCAGGACCTGCGCGCTAATCGGTGTCGTCGTAGAAGCGAACAGGCTGACAGCTCGCGCTGCCGTAGCCGATGCCGAGCCCCTCGAGCGCATCGCGCACCTTCTCCACCGTATTCCAGTCGAAGTTCTCGAATCCGACGTCGTTCGGCACGCCAACGTCCTTGCCGAGCTTCCCCTGCGCGAAGCGCACGAGCGCGCGGTGCACTGCCTCCGTTCCCATCGCCTCCCGGGGCGTCAATGAGCGCGCGCGCGACCTCCGGAGCTCCACGAATCATTCGTGGTATCCGCATCCATCCAGATGCCGTGCGCGAGCGTCACCGACGCAATGCTCTTCCGCGCGGACAGCTTCACGACCGCGCGCTGCTGATTCGCGGCCCAGATCTCCGACGTCTCGTGCACGGTAGCCGCAGACCCATCCGCGTATCCGATTCGCAGATCGACGGGCGCCGGCATGCCGCCGATATTCTCGAGCGCGATCGAGTAGCCGCTCGATGTCTTCGTCACGCCCGACAGTGCGATGTCGATGTTGCTGCTCGTGAAGTACCACGCGCTCCAGAACCAGTTGAGGCTCTTCCCCGATGCATCGTTCATCGAGTTGAAGAAGTCCCACGGTGTCGGATGCTTCCCATGCCACCGCTCCATGTATGTCTGCAGCGCCCTCTTGAAGACTGCATCGCCGAGCATGTCCTTCGCCGCGAGGTAGCCGAGCGATGCCTTGCCGTACGCGTTGTGCCCGTACGCTGGTCGCACGAGCATGTCCTCGGGAGTGATGATCGGAATGAGCTCCACAGGCGATTCGCTGGTGATCCACGACTTCACGCGAAAGTCTTTATAGAGCGAGTCTTCCTTCGCTTTCCCCGCATCCGCGATGCCGACGAGATATTCGAAGGTCGTCGCCCACCCTTCGTCCATGAAACCGTAGCGCGTCTCGTTGATTCCCATGTAGAAGGGAAAGTACGTATGCGCGATCTCATGCTCGGCCACGAAGCGCGAGATGGCCGTGTCGGCGTTGGAGCCGTCGTTCACCATCATCGGATATTCCATGTCGGCGCTGCCCTGCACGATCGTCGTCTTCTCGTAGGGATACGGCACCCCCGGCCAGTTGTGCGAAAACCAGTCGAGCGCGTGACGCCCGAACGTCACCATGTGATGGAAGTCGGCCGCGCTGTCGTTGTACGCGGACTGCACAGAGGCGCGCCGATGATCGCGATCGTCGACGACGACGCTGGATGCATCCCAGTCGTAGTGATCGCTGATCGCGAAGGTCATGTCGGGGATGTTCTTGGCGGTGAAGTGCCAGGCGTTCACCGCGTTGCGCGACGTCACGCGCTTCGCCGAGAAGTCGGCGCGTGTCGCGACGTGGATGACGTCGTCCGACGTGAGCGACGACTCGAAGCGTTGCGCGACCTCCGGCTGCAGCACTTCATCCGGATTGCGCAGCGTTCCCGTTCCGTACACGACGAAATTCGCCGGTGCGCGGACGGTGACGTCGTAGTCGTTGAAGTCGCTGTAGAACTCCTGATCGTCGGTGAAGGTCATCTCGTCCCATCCGTTGTAGTCGTCGTAGACGGCAACGCGCGGATAAAAGTAGGCGAGGTAGGCGGTGGTCGAGTCGAGCATCCCCTCTCGGCCGGCTTCGCGGGAAAGCTCGTACGTCCAGCCGATCGACATCCGCACTGAATCGTGCGGCGCGAGCGCGGACGGCAGCGAGATGCGCTTGTTGGTGAAGACGTGGGTATCGTCGCCCCACTTCTGCGAGACGCCGTTGACCGCGAAGCTGTCGACGATCACGCCGTTGGTGAGATACGCGACGCTCGAGGCGCCCTCACGCGGGGCGTCCGGACGATGGACATTCATGAACAGCTTCATGTTCACGGTGCGCAGCATATCCGGACTGTTGTTGAAATAGGTGATCTCTTCCGTGCCGGTGACCAGGCGCGACGGGGGGAGCGCCGTGACGGTGATCGAGTAGCGGCCGTGATTCTGCCAGTAGCGCGGGCCGGGCTTTCCGTCGAGGGAGCGCGTGCCATTCCGGATTGCGCGAGCGACGGTGCGCGGCATCGGCAGCTGGTGCGCCGGAGGCGGCGTGAGCGGAAGCAACAGCAGCGCGATGACGCTCGATCGCGAGAGTGCCGTCGCCGCGGAGATCGAATTGCCGAAGAGCATGTGTACCGCCTCGAGGTCGCCGAAAGTCGGATCGCTACCTCTCGGTCGCGCTCGCGCATCGCGACCGCGCGATGCACGCCGGGAGGATTCGAACCTTATCGACGTGCGCGACGGCTATCCAGGCTTCGGACTCGCGCACCCCGTAGGGACAGAGACGTCCTCGCTGAACAGATTCATACTTGGCCCTTTGCCTATCGTTCCCACGGCGTCGATCGCCTTTCCCCCAGCAGATGTAATGAAGAAGTTGAGCACGACGGAAAACACTTTTGGCAGCTGGTATCCGACTCCCGTATCGATGAATCCGTCGAGTGAGGCCCGTTTGCATGCGTATGCCTCATTCGGGCCAATGAGAATACCGCCGCCGAAGCGCACGGTGGCGAACACACCGACGTTGAAGCCGAACGCGCCCACGCCGACCATCGTGCGTATTCCGAAGCCGAGCGTGAAGGAGTTGATGCCGAGGGAGAGCCCGGCGACGGAACTGCCGAGGCTCTTCACCGCGGTGAACTTCGCGGGCGTTGCAACCTGCCATTGCCCACCAGCGCGCCCCGCCCACACGCCACCCTCGAACGTGTACTCTCCCTCCGCGACCGTTATCGACGCCTTCGCGCTGAAAGCGGTATTGATGTTGAAGAAGGTGGCGAAGGTGAGCGACAGCGGGACCGGGCCGCCGAGTGGGATGCTGATGTTGATCGGGACGAACTGCGACAGGTGGAGATTGATGACCTTGTCCACGGCGCTATGCCCGTCGAGTCGCAGCCGGATCCCCGCCGCGCCCTTGATCTCGAGCCCCGCGCTGTCGACGTTCTGATGCCCATTCGTAAACGTGAGCACACAGCGGATCCGCGGTCGATGGAGCGAGACGAAGCCGGCGGCCGTCGCGCCCATTCCCTGCTTCACGTAGTAATACTGCACGCCGACGTAGGAGTTGTTCGCCACGTTCTCAATGCGCACGTCGCCGTTTCCGACGTTCACTTGCGGTGGCGGTCCCGTCGTGAGCGTGGGGGGAATGTTGAGCGGCGGGAGCGTGGGAACGCGCGGCACGCCCTGTGGCATCCCCACCTGCCTTCTCCTGAGCGCCGCAAGCTCCGCGTCGGCGGCGGCAAAGTTTCTGCGCGCCCAGCGCGGGAGATGCGGCGAGCGGCTGCTCGCGCGGCGGCCATGATCGAGCGAGGTCATCGCGGTCGGCACCCACTCCCCCCGCTGAGGCAGAGAAACCGCGATCGTCGACCGGTGATCTGCGGCGGGGCCGCCCATGCTCGTGGTATACATCCCGGTGGTGTCGTTTACTCCCGGGTAATCGGGGGCAACGTAGGAGATCATCTTGTTCGGATCCACATCTTCGTCCATGACGAAGCGGCCGTTCTTGATCAACGCCTCGAGCGGCACCGGTGTCAGGATTGCCGTGACGGTCGAGCCCTCCTTCCTGAGGACGTTCACCATTCCAACGGCGCGCCCGGTTGCGAAGACGATCTTCCCCACTTCGAACTCGCTGACGTGCGGGGCCTTTGCGTCAAAGGTGATGTTGAGTCCATCGCTGGCGATGGACTTGATCGCCTTGTCACCCTGCTCCATCACGATGACGTTCGGCTGATACTCGACGTCCTTGCTGAGCTTGGGCGCGACACCGAACTGCACCTCGGTCGGGCTCATCGCATGGGGGTCGAGCGCGGAGAGCACGGTGGTGCCGGCGCTGATGGTCGGGTGCGCAAGCCATGACGGAGCGCTCTCAGTGGTATCCGGCGCCGCCGACGAGACGGCGGAAGCCGCAGACTGCGCTGCCGGAGCGGCCGGCGCCGCCGCCTGCTGCGGAGTCTCGCTCGACGCCTTCTTCTTGCACCCCTCCGGGAGGGCGAGCAGCAGAAGGAGCGGGAGGGCCTGCGACGGTCGAAAGCGCGGTATCGATTTCACGGGTGGGCTCCGGACGAGGATGAGCATCGCGTCACCCGCCGAAGCTAGACACGCCTCGTTATCTGCCTGTCCGACTGAGCGTTCCCCACCCGTTATCTGGGAACGTATCCGTCCTTCTTCAACTCGTCAGCCGACATCTTGATCACGTCGATGTGCAGTGGGATCGGCGTGAAGGGCTTGTTGGTCGAGTCCTTCGGCACGGACACGATCTTCTCGACGACATCCATCCCTTTGAAGACCTGCCCGTAGACCGTGTAGTGGTTGTCGAGCCTGGCGAGGCCATCCTTGTTCGTCACGATGTAGAACTGGCAGCCGGCGGAGAGCTGCCCCGGGTTGTCGTCTCGCCCCGCGCCGACCGCGCCGTACACGTGCTTCAGGCTATCGTTGAACTCGGGTGCGAGGAGATACGGTGACCCGGAGAAACCCGCCGGCGTGTCCGGGCAGCCGCCCTGTGCCACGAAGTTCTTGATGACGCGATTAAACGTCAGCGAGTCCCAGTAGTGGCTGGCCGCGAGCTTGACGAAGCTGTCCCGGTGGTGCGGCGTCTGATCGAACAGGACGAAAAGGATCTCGCCCATCGGCGTACGGATGCGGCCGACCTGGTACGACGGCGAAGACATCGCCGCGGTGGCGACGAAGGCGATGGCGAGCAGCGTGACAGTGAGGTAGCGGCGCACGAGGGTTGCCGGGCGAGAGAGTAGCGGGAGCGACGCGAGGTCGCGCGTCCCGCCCCAGTATGCGCCGCAACGGCCGCTAATTCAACCAGCGCCCTCGGGCGAGCCGGTCGACGCGAACATCATGGAAGGCGCGCTATTCATCCGCGTGACCGCCACGAGAATCAGCACGCTCAATGCCGCCGCGAAGAAGCACCACACGGAGGTGAGCGCCGCGTGCTTCACGATTGCCGCGACGACCAGCGACACGAAGAGCATCGCTCCTATCTTCGGAACCATCGCAATCGTCGACGCGAAGAACGATCCGACAGTGGGAACGGCATAGGCGAGCAGGAGCACCCACTCGGGGATCAGATTTCCCATCGTCGCGTGTTGGTAGTCGATGCTGTGTCCCGCAATGCTCGCCACCGGCTGCCACCGCAGCAGCAGAGTTCCTGCGACCGCCGCGATGACGATCCCGAGCGCGAAGAAGGCCGAGATGACCTTTCGCCGATGCTCACTCTTCTCGACCAGCCAGAGCGAAGCGGGCGCCCAGAGCGGCCAGATGACGAGTGCGAGCGCGAGAAAGGACATCACCGCCGTGCGATGCAACATCGTCTCCGACGGCGGCGTGTCGATCGTCAGCCAGACGGTTCCCTCCGCCGCCTGCTGTGCCGCGAACAGAAGTGGAATCGCGGCGAACAGCCGCGTCCTCGGCGACTCGGCTCGCGCGACCGATGCGCCGCCGACGGTCGCGAGAATTGCGGAAAGCGAAAAGCTCGCAGTGGCGGAGAAGCACATGGGCGCTCGCAATTGCTCGCGGAAAGATGTGCGATCATCCGCGTGCCGCCTGCCGGATGTCGAGAGAGATCGGCCGCGTGCCGTCTCTCACGACAAAAGTATGTGCCCACGTGAAAGCTTGTCGAGAAACTCGTACATGAAGATTTCATTCGTACACCTTCGGACACATCACGATGAGCGACAGGCGACGATGGGATCGATCCGCGAGGCGCGTCGCGCCGGCAAATAGCCGCTGATCACCGCAACGATCGCGACGAGCACGATCAGCCCGACGAAGGTGATGGGATCCGTCTAGGTCACGCCGATGAGCAGTGCGCGAAGCGCCTGCGAAAGCATCCCAAGTGTCTTGCGGACGGGGACGTCGAGTGTGCCTTTGAGCAGCGCCATTGGTTTGCGCGGCGCCCTCGGTGCGCCTCGATATATTGAGGAGCCCTGAATTGCAGAGAGCTGACCATGGCCGACATTCCAAGCGCCGCCTGGCACCATGCCGTCGACAAGCGGGACCCGTCGTTCGACGGCGTCTTCTTCGTCGCGATCACGTCGACGAAGATCTACTGCAGGCCGGTGTGCCCCTCACGGATCGCGCGTCGGGAGAACCGCCGCTTCTTCTCCTCGCGCGCAGCGGCCGAGGAATCGGGGTACCGCGCGTGCAGGCGCTGCCGCCCCGAGCTCGCGCGCGGCGAGACGCCGCTCGACGCGGTTCCCCGCCTCGCGCAGCGGGCCGCGGAACGCATCTCCGACGGCGCGCTCAACGGCCGGAGCGTGCGCGCTCTCGCCGCGGAGCTGGGGATGAGCGAGCGACACTTGCGGCGCGCGCTCGAACGGGAGACCGGCTCAACGCCGTTTGATCTCGCGCTCGCGCAACGGCTGCGTACGGCGACGCGGCTCCTCATCGATACGCGCGCCCCGATCATCCAGGTGGCGTACGACAGTGGCTTTCAGAGCCTGCGCCGATTCAACGCCGCGTTCAGGGAACGGTTCCAGCTGTCGCCAAGCCAATGGCGGAGGCAAGCGCAGCGCGGGTGAAGACGTAGGGCAGCGTGGGCGGGATGTTCCTGTGGAGCACCTCGGCTCGCAGGTCGCGTGCCCTCGCAGCATCCCCCTCCGCTGCATACGCACGCGACATCGCGTAGATCACTGCCGGATTGTCCCGATCGGCGAGCGCGAGCTCCTCGCGACGATGAGGTCGTGCGCCCTGCGATACCGGTTGCTCGCGGTGTCAACGCGCCCAGCGGCAAGGAGAATATCGGCGGCGGCGATTCCATCCGCAGACCTGTTGGCCGTGTCGCCGGTCGCGCTTGCGATGACTTAGCTGCGCTCCATCTCGCCGAGCGCGGCATCCGTCGCGTGATTGTCGACATCGCAGACGGACAGAATTCGGCGCATCGCTCCCCTTGGTCGAGTGTACGAGGGAGAGTGGGAGTGCGGCGCGGAAAGGGCGCGCCAGTTTCGGACGTGTTGGTACGTCATTTGGAAGGGGCCTTGCAAACACATAACCGATTGGTTATTCCCTTATTCATAACCAAGGAGTTATTCGTCCCCATGCGCCCAGCACCCAACGCGGTCTTCAAGTCCCTCGCGGATCCCACGCGCCGAGCGATCTTCGAGCGTCTCAGCCGCAAGGGAGAGCAGACGGTGCGCATGCTCACGGACCAGTCGGGGGTATCGCAGCCCGCGATCTCGAAGCATCTCGGAGTGCTCAAGCGCGCGGGGCTGGTGCGCGCCCGACATCGCGGGCGCGAGACGCACTACACCGCGCAGCCCCGCGCGCTCGCTCCGCTCGTGGACTGGATGACCTACTACAGCCGCTTCTGGAACGACCGCTTCGATCGTCTCGAAGAGCTGCTCAAGAGGATAGACTGATGGCTGGCAACCGCACGCTCGTGATGGAGAGGGAGATGCCGTTTCCGCCGGAGAAGATCTGGCGCGCGCTCACGGAGGGCTCGCTCCTCAGCCAATGGCTCATGAACAACGACTTCGAGCCCGTGGTGGGCCACAGCTTCGAGTTCCGCTCGACGCCGATGCCGAACTGGGACGGCGTCATCAAGAGCAAAGTGATCGTCGTCGAGCCGAACAGGGAGCTTTCGTATAGCTGGAGCTCACTGGGGTTGGAGAGCATCGTCGTCTGGACGCTCGCTGCAACGAGCGCCGGGACGCTCGTGCGCATGGAGCAGTCAGGCTTCCGCGATGATCAGGACTTCGCGTACAAGGGCGCAAACTACGGCTGGCAGAAGTTCATCGGCGCGTTGGAGCGGGTCGTCGGCGGATTGCAGTAACCAATCGGAGCAATCATGAAATCGTCAGCAGCTACCGACAGCGCGACCGCCTCGGCGAACATCACCAAGCGGATCAAGGATCTCGCGGATTGGAGAGGCAAGATGCTCGCGTACCTCCGCCAGCTCATCCACGATGCGGATCCCGACATCGTGGAGGAGTGGAAGTGGAGAGGCGTGCCCGTCTGGTCGCACGATGGCATCGTGTGCACCGGCGAGTCGTACAAGGAAGTGGTGAAGCTCACCTTCGCGCGCGGCGCGGCGCTCGCCGATCCGAAGGAGCTCTTTAACTCGAGCCTCGAGGGAAATACGCGCCGCGCGATTGATGTGCGCGAGGGGGAGAAGATCGACGAGGCCGCGTTCAAGACGCTCATCCGGGCGGCGGTGAAGGTCAACTCCGCGGCGGTTGCGGAGCGCGCAGCGAAGAAGAAAACGAAGAAGTAAGCGGCGCATTTCGGAATCCGGCGCGGCCAGGCAACGATCGACGTGAACGGAGAATTCAAACGGCGCGTTTCACGATGCCGGCAGCGCGAAGAATGATCCCAGGATGACGCCGTACGAGATGGGCGACCAGCACCGAGAGTGGTGTCCGATAGCCGCAATTGAGTGCGAGGAAACCTGGCGGCTCGAGCTGGCGCGTGACGGTCGGCCCTTGCTGCTCGCTCGCCATTCGGGGATGCAGCTCCGATCCATCCATTGAGCATATGGACGCCGAGGCCGATCAGCTTCGCGCGATCGCCGCGTTTTCGGTGGTCCGACTCGCGCGCTTGTTCCTCGGAGACGTCATACGATACTCAC
Source organism: Gemmatimonadaceae bacterium (assembly GCA_039935955.1). Taxonomy (GTDB): domain Bacteria; phylum Gemmatimonadota; class Gemmatimonadetes; order Gemmatimonadales; family Gemmatimonadaceae; genus FEN-1250. The sequence continues at coordinate 10,300 of JBDTJH010000031.1, read as the reverse complement.
GTCAGGCGCTGCCTGGCGCATCAGGTAACCCTGTTTGGCCTAGTGGCACTTTCACCGATCGAGCCAACCTCCCTGGAAGCCTGCACGGTGCAGTCCCGTCACGAAGTAGGGGCACTCACGCGTGAGATGCCAGATCAGTCCTGAGCGGTAGTTCTCGATCATTATGACGATCGGGCCCTGGTTCAGGCCGCAGTGAAAAGGCGATATCCACGAGTGCGACGGATCACCGCGCTGGGCGAAGGTAGGATTGAAGGTGGTCTTGAATCCGTACGGGTTATTCGCGCGCAGCCTCAGCTTCTCGAAGTGCTCAAGCGTTGGAATCACAATTTCTGGCGCAAAGGGCAAGGAAGCGACCACCGCCCAGGGAGCCACGGTTCCGTCGTCCGGACCGTCCGGGACGCCGCGCGCAAGGTAGTCGAAGAATTCGCGCTCCCGGCCGTCGATCGTGCGCTTCGCGGGTCCGGGACCATCGCTCGCGGTAATACCCCAACAGTTTGCCTTGTAACCGTCGAAGCTGGCGGGATTGTCGATAGCGTACTGCTGCTGCACGAGGGTGGCGCGGCGGCTGTTCTCGAAATAATCAGTCTCCTTGCCGCGCATGTAGCCGTCCTGAATGCCACGGAAATCGATCCAGAGATGAGAAATCTGGTGGGTGAAGAGCGGGGCAGAATACAGAAATTCGTACCCATAGATCTCTCGCCACTCGTAGCTCGAGGTCCATTGGACATAGCTGTCCTTCGGCAGCGGATGAGTCGGCGAACCGAGGCCGAGCAGATAAAGAAACAGCGCCTCATCATAGCCCTGCCAGCGATACGGCAAAAAACCGCTCTCGGGCTTCCAGCCGTGCGTCACGGCGATGCCGCCGTTTTGCGCCCAGTTCCAGTCGGTGCGTCGGTACAGCTCGTCGGCGAGTTCGCCGATCTCACGTTCGTCGGCCGTGCTGCCCGAGAAGTACGCTGCCACTGTCAACATGCCGGCCAGGAGAAAGGCAGTGTCGACCGTAGACAGCTCGCACTTCCACGCACGCTTTCCGCTGCCCATATCGAGAAAGTGATAATAGAAGCCCTTGTAGCCGGTCGCCTCCGCATCTGTGCTCTGTACGCTCGTTTGAAAGAAGCGCAGAGTCGCGAGAGTGCGCCGGATCGCGTCCGTGCGGGTCATGAAGCCGCGTTCCACACCAACCGGATAAGAGGACAACGCCAACCCTACGGCCGCGATACTCGCTGGCGATCCTGGCTGGGTCTTGTCGATGATCAGGCCGTTGACCGGATTGGCCTCGTGCACGAAGTAGTTGAAGGTGTCGCGTTGCAAGGCGTCCATCACCTCGCCGCGAACTTGCGCGACAGTCACGATCGCGACTTTCGCTCGTGCCGCTTCGGCGTCAGTTCCACGGTGATCGAAGCGATGGCGTGAGGTGGCATCGAGAATTCGAGATGCAGCGTTCCGGCCTCGTATTTCCACGGCACAGACTCGCGCACTACCTGGGACGCCACATGCAACTGTTCGACTTCCCGCTCCGTGGGAAGGGCTGGCTTTCCCATTTCGATCCACAAGCGCTTGGCGTTCGCGTGTTCGTCATCGATGCGCTCGATATAGACAGTGCGTGGCGCCACGGGACCCTTCACCTGGATGTGCACTGACTCGGTCCTGATCGGGTGATGAGGCAGGACATGGTTTGTTGTCAGCACGGTGAAGGTACCGGGCCGACTCACCACCCAGACATCCACCGTCTCGTGCTTCCCCTGCACTGGCAACTCATCGACGCCGAGTCGGTGCAATAGCTCGAAAGCGCGGTAGGAGGGCTTGGCGACTCCCTGCAAAGTGAGCAAGCCGAAACCACCCTGAAAGGCGGTCGCGGGCATGTAGTTCTCCTCGAAGATATCGCTGAACGTCCAATAGCTGTAGCCTTGAACGAGTCCGCGGGCTTCCATCATCGTTTTGATGATGACCGCAGCGGTATAGGGCTCATCGTGGAGGTGATCGCGCGGATTCGAGGAAGAGCTCCACTCCGTGTAGTAGACCGGCTTGCCCCGGGCTTTCCTGCGCGTCTTCCGCGCCCATGTGCGGAGAATGCTCCTCTTGCTGTGCGCGAGCTGCATCTCCGTATCCTCGCCTACCGAACCGAGTGCATCGGTCGGATAGTGATGCGTGCTGACGAAATCCGCCGGCAATTTGTTCGTCGCGCAGAAATCGAGGAACTCCGTAATCCATTCATTGTTCGCCGTCGCCGGACCGCCGACCTGGAGTTGGTCGTCCACGTCTTTTATCGCCTTCACGGTATAGCGGTAGAGCTTGAAATAATCGGCTTGCGTGCCGGTCCAGAAAGCCGGCAGGTTGGGCTCGTTCCAGACTTCGAAGAACCAAGTGCGAGTTTCAGCGACACCGTATCGTTGAACCCAGTGATTTACCAGTCTCGCAACGAATTGCCCCCACTCCGAGTAGTCCTTGGGCGGCGTTACATTCGCGCTGTAGTGGAATACCGTCTTGCTACCGGAAGACAGCGTCGACGGCATGAAGCTCAGCTCGACAAAGGGCTTCATCCCGATCGAGAGGAGAAAATCGCAAATCTGATCGGAGTTGAAGAAGGAGTAGAGCAAATGATTCTGCTCGTCCATCAGCGTGCCCATATCGTCGCTGAGAATGTCGTGGAACCGGACGTGGCGAAAGCCGAGATGCTCATGACACTGTCGCAACTGGCGCTGCCAGTCAGCCCGAAGCGCCAGCGGCGCATGCCCGCTTCCGACGGTATGTTCCCAAAAATGCGGAAGAGGCCTCGATTTCCCCGAGAGGCGACATGTGAAGACAATCTGCTTCATAAACTTGCCTCTTTTTTTATAACGCGCGAGGTGACTTTCGCGACCGCCAATGCGCTTCGATTTGTTCCAGGCTCTTGCCCTTGGTTTCCGGGACCAGCAAGTAGAAGAAGACCCAAGCGCCCACTGCGATCACGCCGTATAACCAAAAAGTTCTCGCATGACCCAGAACACCAACCAGCGTCAGGAAGGTCACAGCCACCACGAGATTCAAAGCCCAGTTGCTCACGGTCACCACGCTCATGGCCGCGCCGCGGACCCTCAAAGGATAGATCTCTGAGATGAGCAGCCAGAAGATCGGCCCGAGTCCAAACGCGAAGCAGGCCACGTAGATCACCAAGCCGGCGATGGCGACATCGCTTTTGAAATTCGCCAACTGCGGGAACTGGAAGGCAGAACCCAGGATCGCCAGGCCCACGACTTGACCGGCCACTCCGACCAATAACAGGGGTCTGCGGCCGACGCGGTCCAGAAGGAAGATTGCCAGCACATGAAAAACCCACATCACCATAGTCAGTGCCGCCCCAGCCAGAATCGCGGGTCCCGTGCCCGCAATTCCGGCAAACTTGAAAATGGTGGGGGCGTAATAGATGACGGTGTTGATGCCCGTGATCTGCTGAAAGATCGCCAGCCCCAAGCCGACGATCATGGGCATCCGCAGTGAAGGCTTCAACAGTCCCTTCATTCCGCCGACGCCCTGTTCTTCCATGCTTTTCTGGATCTCGGCGATTTCTGCACTGACGTCTGTCGCATTCCGTACGCGCTGCAAGATCGTTCGTGCCTGTTCCAATCTCGACTTGCTAATCAACCAGCGCGGACTGTCGGGCAGCCGCCACATGCCGATCACGAGGGCGATGGACGGTATGGCCGCCAAGCCGAACATGTAGCGCCATTCGTGGGAGCCGGAAAATGCGTAGTCCACCAGATAGGCGACCACGATGCCGCTGGTGATCGCAAGCATGTTGACTGCCACCAGGGAACCGCGCGCTTTTGCCGGCACGAGCTCGGCGATGTACATCGGCGAGATGAAGGAAGCGATGCCGATGGCGATGCCGCTCACGATCCTGGCCGCAATCAGCCAGGCAACCGTCGGTGCGAGCGCCGTGCTGAGGGCGCTGACGGTAAAGATGATTCCTGCAAGGATGATCATACCGCGCCTGCCGAAGCGTCCCGTCAACGCTCCTCCTAGAGCCGCACCCAGGACAGCGCCCACAAGCACGGAGCTGACGACAATTTCCTCCATGGTGGCGGACAGCGAGAACTGTTCGCGCACGAACAGGATCGATCCCGAGATGACGCCCGTGTCGTAGCCGAAGAGCAGACCACCGAGCGCTGCAACCCCTACCGCGAAATACACAAAGCGGTTCACTGCGGATTCAGCCGTGGGGCGTTGCGGGCGCCACCCATCAAAGCGCCGGACAAATCGCCCCACGGTATGCAGATGGACCACCAGCGCCTGAGATACTCTGCGAGAGGGTGTGATGACCGGTGCACTCTGGGAACAAGAACAACCGTTCGCAGCGGACGGCGCGAACCGCATGCCTCGTGCTTACCCAGATCCACTCGATTTACATCTCGGCATACTGGCAAGTTCGGCTTCGGCGCGCTCAGCAGCTTCGAACACGTCGCAATCACGGTGCGAAAGCCATGCGCTTCCGCGGCGCTAAGGTCATCGATCAAGGAGCGCACTCTCTGCGGCACGACATCGGGGCGGGAGGTTCGCGGGCGCGCTGGTGGCTTCGAAGGACGCAAAGCCCCGCGCAAGAGTATTGTGCATGCTTCCGTATGAAGCCGCGTTGGCGGCGCCGACATGGCTCGACTCCGTTGGCCGCGATATTTTCGGCGTGCATGGATCGCGCCAACCATGGCAGCTGCCGCACGACGTTCCTGCGCCGCGTCAACCCGCGAGGCGGTACCGATCGTGCATCCATGGTATGCGACCGTCGTTCGAAATCGCTCGGTCGCGGCGCGGATGCATACAGCCGCGAATGACTGTCATCGCCCTCGTGAAGGACGTCATGATCCACGCTGTGCAGGGCCCACTCTATCTTCTGCCATTCGATCATCGGCATTCGTACATCTCCGGCATGTGCCACTTCACTCCGCCGCTCACGGCGGAGCAGCACGTCGCGGTGACGGCGAGCAAGCGCGTCATCTACGACGGGTTTCGCGAGGCAGTCGCGAACGGACTACCGAAGGAACGGGCCGGCATTCTCGTCGATGAAGAGTTCGGCACCGACATCCTGCGCGACGCCGTGCGACGAGGGTACGTCACCGCGGTGTCGACGGAGATGAGCGGCTCCGACGAATTCGAGTTCGAGTTCGGCGACGACTTTGCCGCGCACATCGAAGCCATCTCCCCAACGTTCGCCAAAGTACTGGTCCGCTACAATCCGGAAGGCGATGCCGCGCTCAATGCTCGACAGATCGCGCGGCTGAAACGGCTGTCCGACTACTGTGGCAGCGCCAACCAGCCATTCATGTTCGAGTTGCTCGTTCCGGCGACGAAGGCGCAGCTCGATCGAGTGAGCGGCGTGCAGGCCCGCTATGATCTGGAAGTTCGCCCCGCGCTGATGCTCGATACGATTCGCACACTCCAGGACGCTGGAGTGGAGCCCGACGTGTGGAAAATCGAGGGTCTCGATCGTCGCGAAGATTGTGCGTCGATCGTGGAGACTGCGCGGCGCGGCGGCCGAAGCGGCGTTGGGTGCATCGTGCTCGGCCGCGGCGCCGACGAGCAGAAGGTGGTGGCGTGGCTCGAGACCGCCGCGTCCGTGCCGGGGTTCATCGGATTCGCGGTCGGGCGCACGACGTTCTGGGACGCGGTCGCCGACTTCCTCGCGAATCGTGCGACGCGTGAGGAGGCGGTCTCGCGCATTGCGCAACGCTACCAGGAATGGGCTTCGATCTTCGAGCGCGCACAACCGTGAGCGCTGTAAGCCGCACACCGCGCGACGGACCATCTGTTCTGACCATCAACGCCGGGTCGTCGAGTATCCGCTTCGCGATATACCGGATCGGCGGCGTTCCGCGGCGATTGCTCGCGGGAAGTCTCGACGCGATGGGCTCGAAGCACCCCACCCTTTCGTTCGCCGAGCCCGACGGTGCGATGCAGGCCGCTAGTCCGCTTGCAGCCGGCGATCAACGCGCGACGATACGTCGTCTGCTCTACTGGCTCGAATCACAGCCGGCGTACCATACGGTCAGCGTCGTGGGCCATCGCATCGTGTGCGGAACGAACGACACGGAACCGCGGCCGATCACGGCAACGCTCTTGAAGGAGCTCCGGCGTCTCGCGTCATACGATGCCGACCATCTTCCCCAACAGATCGCATTGATCGACGAAGTCGCACGACGGCGGCCGGAGGTTCGACAAGTTGCGTGTTTCGATTCGGCGTTCCATCGCACGATGCCGCGTGTGGCGAAGCTGCTACCAATCCCGCGCCGGTATTCCGCCGGTGTCGAGCGCTACGGCTTTCACGGGCTGTCGTACGCGTACCTCATGGAAGCGCTCCGGCGCATTGATCCTGCGGCGGCGAAGGGTCGGGTGATCCTGGCCCATCTTGGAAGTGGCGCGTCGATGGCCGCAGTGCACCGCGGCAAGAGCGTCGATACGAGCATGGGCCTGACACCCACATCCGGCCTGGTGATGAGCACGCGGCCGGGCGACCTCGATCCCGGGCTCGTGTATTATCTCGCCCGCGCGAAGCATGTGACCGCCGCCCGATTCCAGCGAATGGTCAACCACGAATCGGGGTTGCTCGGAGTGTCCGGTACCAGCGCCGACCTACGCGAATTGCTCGCACGCGAGGCGCGCGACGAGCGAGCGGCCGATGCCGTAGCGCTGTTTTGCTATCAAGCAAAGAAATGGATTGGCTCGTTCGCCGCCGTCCTCGGCGGCGTCGAGACGCTCGTCTTCGCCGGCGGCATCGGAGAAAACGCAGCTCTTATCCGTCAGCGAATCTGCGCCGGACTTGGGTTCCTCGGCATCGAGCTCGACCGGCGGCGCAACAACCGGCACGCGCCCTTGATCTCGCCCGACGTTGGCCGAGTCGCCGTCAGGATCATTCATACGGATGAGGACTTCATGATCGCCAAGTCCGCCATCCGGATTCTCGTCAAGCGAGCTCGATGACGTTCAGTTGACCTCGTATCGCCGTTGCTCGGGAACTGCGACCGCCCTGATGATGCCCTCGAAGTCGGCAGCCTTCAGACTTGCGCCACCGACCAGTGCGCCGCCCACCTCCGGAAGCGAGAGGATGTCGCGTGCGTTGGCGGGATCGACCGATCCGCCGTAGAGGATGCGCACCGATCGCCCGCCGACGCCGAGCCGCGCGATGACGCACTCCCGGATGTGCGCATGCATCTCCGCGATTTCCTCTGACGTCGGCGTGCGTCCGCTTCCGATCGCCCAGCGCGGCTCATAGGCGATCGCGACGGAGACGATCCCTTGCGGTACACTCCCGGCGATCTGATCTCCGCACGCGGACAAGGCATCGCCGTCCTTCCGCTGCGCGTCCGTCTCGCCGACGCAGATGATGGCGAGTAGCCCCGCGCGCTGCGCGGCGTTGGCCTTCGCTGCCACCATAGCATCGGTCTCGCCGTGATACTGGCGGCGCTCGGAGTGGCCGACTATCACGGCAGAAGCGCCCGCATCTCTCAGCATCTCCGCGCTGACATCTCCGGTGAACGCGCCGGCTTTGTCCTTGTGGCAGTCTTCGCCTCCGATGGCGATCCGACCTGCCGCTGTCTGCGCCGCGCGCGCGAGCAGCGTTGCCGGCGTGCAAATCAGCACATCGGCCGACGGCGGCGCGGCGCTCACGGAGGCAGCGATGGCCTCGATCTCGCCCAACTGCGGCGAAAGGCCGTGCATCTTCCAGTTTCCAGCGATCAGCGGCCGCATGCTTTCTTCGAGGGCTTCACGGTGTTGCCTGTTCCAGGCGGGCGACCTTTCCGAGCCGGCGCAGGTGACGCTCCTCGGAGCTCGGTCGGGCCTCGAGGAACTCCACGACGACGTCCCACGCAAGCTCGTGTCCGATGATTCGCGCGCCAAGGCACAGCACGTTCATGTGATCGTCCTCAACGCCCTGATGCGCGGAAAAGTGGTCGTGCACAATCGCCGCGCGCACACCGCGCACCTTCGTCGCGCACATCGCCGCGCCGACGCCGCTACCACAGATGGCGATACCCCGCTCCACCTCACCGGCAGCGACCGCGCGCGCGAGCGGCACGACGAAATCCGGATAGTCATCCTCCGGCATAAGCGCGTACGCGCCGAAGTCAATGACCGTATGGCCCGCTGCGCGAAGGCGTTCCACGAGATCCTCCTTCATTGCGAAGCCGCCGTGATCTGTCGCAATGCCGACGCGCATCGATGTCATCTTGTTTCCTTGCGCGCCCGATAACGGCGGATGAGCGCGCTCGTCGAGCTGTCGTGCGCCAAGTCGGAATCGTGTGCGCCCTCGAGCTCCGGAATGATTCGCTGTGCCAAAGCCTTGCCGAGCTCCACGCCCCATTGGTCGAAGGAGTCGATATTCCAGATGACGCCCTGCGTGAACACGCTGTGCTCGTACAGCGCGACGAGCTTGCCGAGCGTTTCCGGTGTGAGCTTGTCTGCCATGATCGTGTTCGATGGACGGTTGCCTTCGAACACGCGATGCGGCACGAGCCAGTCCGGTGTGCCTTCCTTGCGCACCTCGTCGGCTGTTTTGCCGAACGCGAGCGCCTCGGCCTGCGCGAACATGTTGGCGATCAGGATATCGTGGTGACGGCCAAGCGGATTTAGTGGCTGTACGAACGCGATGAAGTCGCAGGGAACGATGTCCGTCCCCTGATGGATCAGCTGGTAGAACGAATGCTGGCCGTTCGTTCCCGGTTCACCCCAATAGACCGGACCGGTCTGGTAGTCGACCGCATTCCCGTCGAGCGTGACATGCTTGCCGTTGCTCTCCATCGTGAGCTGCTGCAGGTACGCCGGGAACCGCTTGAGGTATTGCTCGTATGGGAGCACCGCAACGGTCCGCGCACCAAGCAGATCAGCGTTCCACACGCCGAGGAGTCCCAAGAGCGCCGGAAGATTTCGTTCGAAGGGCGCGGTACGAAAATGCTCGTCCATCTGGTGAAAGCCGTCGAGCATCGCGCGAAAATGCTCCGGGCCAATGGCGATCATCGTGGACAGGCCGATGGCGGAGTCCATCGAGTACCGGCCCCCGACCCAGTCCCAGAACTCGAACATGTTCGTCGGATCGATGCCGAACTCGGCGACCCCCGTCGCGTTGGTCGAGACGGCCACGAAGTGTCGCGCGACTGCACGCTCATCGTGCAGCGTCGCGAGGCTCCACTCGCGGGCGCTGTGCGCGTTCGTCATCGTCTCGAGCGTCGTGAACGTCTTCGATGAAACGATGAACAGCGTTTCCCGAGCGTCGAGGTCTCGCGTCGCTTCGACGAAGTCCGTACCGTCCACGTTCGACACGAATCGCACGGTGAGCGCGCGGTCGCTGTAGAATCGGAGCGCCTCATGTGCCATGACCGGTCCAAGGTCGGAGCCGCCGATGCCGATGTTGACGACGTTTCGGATCCGCGCGCCGGTGTGTCCCGTCCATGTGCCCGAACGAATCTGTGTCGCGAACGCCGCCATCCGGTCAAGCACCGCATGCACCGCCGGCACGACGTTCTCCTCGTCGACAATGATCGTCTGGTCGCGAGAGGCGCGCAGCGCGACATGAAGCACGGCACGCTGCTCGGTCACGTTGATCTTGTCACCGCGAAACATCTCGTCGATACGGCCGCGCAATCCCGTGGCGTCGGCGAGTGCCATCAACAATCGAATCGTCTCGGCGGTGACGCGCTGCTTGGAGTAGTCGAGGTGGATGCCCGCGGCGTCGGCCGTCAGCCGCGTGCCTCGCTCGGGATCGTCGGCGAAGAGGCGGCGGAGCTGTGCGTCGGCCATGGAATGGTGATGCGCGCGCAGCGCCGCCCAGGCGGGACTCGCGGTGAGCGATGGGGCGGGTTTCTCAGGTCGCATCATCACGACGGACGTTTGGCGGTGAGATCGGGTTGCGTCAGGGTCGCGCGTTTTTTCGCGAGACAGGCGAGCAGATCCGTCCACGACGCGTCGAAGGACTCGGCACCCTCTCGCTGAAGCTGCGCCGCGAGCGTCGCGTCGTTCACGCCGACGCGCGTGAATTCCGCAAGCACCTCCTCGGCGTCGCCACCATCAGCGGGCAGCACGCCGGACACCCGGCCGTGATCGGCAAAGGCGGCGAGCGTCTTCTGCGGAATGGTGTTGATGGTGTCGGGGGCGGCCAGCGCCTCGATGTAAAGCGTGTCCGGCGCGGCAGGATCCTTGGTGCTTGTGCTAGCCCACAGCAGTCGCTGCGGCTGCGCGCCCGCCGCCTCGAGTGCGCGCCACCGCGGTGACTCGAGCACGCGGCGATACTCGCGGTACGTACGCTTCGTGATCGCGATGCCGAGCCGGTTGTGAAGTG
>JBDTJH010000030.1:0-11332 GCA_039935955.1 Gemmatimonadaceae bacterium | reverse complement strand
ACAGCGCGATCGCGAGCGGCACGGGCTACTACTCCGGCTACGGCTTCGCGATTCCGATCACGCTCGCGAAGACGGTCATGGACGACCTGATTCAGTACGGTCGCGTACGCCGGGCGATTCTCGGCGTGTCGATCAGCGATCTTCGTCCGGAAGACGCGCAGGCTGCGGGGCTCAAGGAAATCCGTGGCGCGCTGGTGGGCGGCGGGACTCCGGGGCAGGCGAGTCCGGCCGAGCAGGCGGGAATCGAGGCGGGTGACGTGATCGTCGCGATCGACGGCACGCCGGTGGATCGTGTCGCACAGCTGCAGCGGATCATCCGGGTGCACAAGCCGGGCGAGTCGGTGTCGGTGGATGTGATGCGCTACGGCCAGAAGCACACGTACAAGGTGAAGCTCGCAGAGGCGCCGAACGAGATGCAGCTGGCGAGCGGTGACGATGGCGACAACAGTGCGGATAGCGGGGCGGCGAAGCCGGCGAGCTACGACAAGCTCGGGATCTCGGTCGAGCCAATGACCACCGACCGTGCGAGCCGCGCGGAGGTGACGGATGCGCAGCGAGGGCTGGTGGTGATGAGCGTGGATGCGCTCGGACCATCGTACCAGAAGCTCTTTGCCGAGGCGGACGTGATCGTGCGGGTGCTGAACCCGATGCCGCACGCGATCCGAACGGTGGCGGACCTGGTCACGTCGATCTCGAGGCTGAAGACAGGCGATGTGGTCAGCCTCCTTGTATACAACACGCAGCAAAAGCAGTCCCGCGTGGTGAATCTGCGAATCGGCGGATAGCGGCGGCCGGAAAGGAAGGGAGAATCGCCCGGTGCGCGAAAGCGCGCCGGGCGATTCTCGCATCGGTGACTGGGGTCGGCATCAACGGCCGGGGGACCAGTAGCGTTAAGCGGGGCGTGAGTGTTTCGTTGTGCCAGCTGGACCCGGGGTAGGTGAGGGCTCACAGCTGACCTTGCGGACAGGGCTCCCGCTGCCCATCTAGTTAGCTCCGAATGTATACGAAAATTTGTGTTCCACGATCCACACGAAGCTTCCCGCGCTCCTCCTGGGGCTTCGGGCGGATTTCTATCTGCACCTCCCCGATGGAGAAATGCCAATGAGTTTTCCCAGTTCGATCTGGAAGTTCACCCTGGCTGCGTGCGTGGCAGCGCCGTTCGCGCAGGCGAACGCGCAGGGAACTCCCGCGAACGTGGCGATCGTTCGCGGTACGGTCACCGATTCCGCCACACATGCGCCGGTCGGCGGTGCGCAGATCATTGCGGTTGGAACGACGAGAGGAGCCCTCACGGACACCGTCGGCGCGTATACCCTGCGAGTTTCACCGGGCACCGTCTCGCTTCGTGTCCAGCGCATCGGTTATGCGCCGAGTCAGCGTACGGTGACGGCGACGCTCGATGGCACGGCGACGCTCGACTTCAATCTTCGCGCGATCTCTACGGTGTTGTCGGAAGTAGTGGTGACGGGTTACGGAACTCAGAATCGCGCCCAGGTGACGGGTGCCGTGACGACCGTGGCGGGACAGGACGTGCAGGACCAGCCGGTCGCCGGCATCGACGCAGCGCTGCAGGGGAAGGCAGCGGGCGTGCAGGTATCGCAGAACTCGGGTGAGCCGGGAACGGGTATCAGTGTGCGCATTCGCGGCGCGGCCTCCCTCTCGGCATCGAACCAGCCGCTCTACGTCGTCGACGGCGTACCAATCGCCAACGATCCGCTTGCGCAGCAGCTTTCTCCCGCCGGTAGCGAAGTTCCGACGGCGATCACGGGGCTCGACCCGAACGAGATCGAGTCGATCACCGTGCTGAAGGACGCGGCGTCCGCGGCCATTTACGGATCGCGCGCTTCGAACGGCGTCGTGATGATCACGACCAAGCGCGGTCAGGCGGGAAAGGCGCGCTTCAACATCGATCTCTCGACAGGCATTCAGAATGCCGCGACGAAGCTCAAGCTGATGAACGCGACGCAGTACGTGACGTACATGAACGAGGGTGCAGTCAACGACGGCGAAGGAATTCAGTTCCTCGCAGGCGTCGATGACGCGACGAGTACCGATTGGCAGGATGCGATCTTTCGCAACGGTCCCGTGCAGAACTTGCACCTCGGGCTGAGCGGCGGTACAGAATCGCTCCGCTACAACGTGGAAGGCTCCTTCTTCAAGCAAACCGGTATCGTCATCGGCTCTGCCTACAATCGCGCCAATGCGCGCGTTAATGTCGATTACGATGCGACGGCGAAGTTCCGCCTCAAGACCTCAATTGGTCTCGCGCGCGAAAATAACGATCGTATCGAGGGCAACAACAGTGACAACGGCATCGTTACGAATGCGATCGGTCAGCCGGCCGTGTATCACGTTCGAAATCCGGACGGAACCTTCACCAGCACCGCTGACACAACGCCGAGCAACAACAGCGAGGTGTATTCCAACCCCGTAGCGATCGGCACTTACGATCGCCTGCCTTCCGTCACCGACCACATCCTCGGCAACGTCGAAGGCAATTACCTGTTCAACTCGCACCTGACGCTCACGGGAACGGCTGGCGCCGACATCCTGCACGATCACGAGGACCAGTGGCGCTCGCCGCTCGTTGTCGGCAACTACGCCTACGGCGTGCACGGCGTCGCGCAGACCACGTTCGACAACACGAACCACTACCTGCTTCAGAGTTATCTCACCTACCAGGGTGGCTCGGAAGACGCGAGTAGCCTGACGGTCGTCGGTGGTGGGAGCATCGAGTACAATCACGAAGCGTCGAGCTATCTTCGCGGCGAAGGCTTCAGCAGTCCGCAATTCCAGTACGTCGGGAGCGCGGCGAATCTCGTCGGCTACGACGGCATTCCGACCGACAACAATCTCGAGTCGTTCTTCGGTCGCGCGAACTACAGCTACAAGAACCGGTACCTGCTCCAGGGAAGCCTCCGCGCGGACGGCTCGTCGCGCTTTGGTGTGAACAACCGATGGGGCTACTTCCCCGCGGTCTCCGCCGGCTGGGTATTGAGTGACGAATCGTTCATGGGCGACTTCACCAACCATTTTGGCCAGCTGAAGTTGCGCGGCAGTCTCGGTAAGACCGGGAACCAGTCGATTCCGAATTTCGCGTCGATCGCCACGTACGGGTCGGGCAGCTACGGCACGACGCCCGGCATCGCGCCGCTGGCCTTCGCGAATCCGAACCTGAAGTGGGAAAGCACGACGGAATGGGATGCAGGTATCGACTACGCACCCTTCCACGGCCGCCTCACGATCATCGCAGACTACTATCACAAGTCCACGTCCGATCTGCTGACGCGGCGGCAACTGCCCTGCACCATCGGCTACTGTTCGTTCTACGACAACATCGGGAATGTGCTCAACCGCGGCTTCGAGTTCGGCCTGAACTCCGAAAACGTTCGCCCGGGGCTCAACAACGGCTTCGCGTGGAATACGGACTTCAACATTTCGTTCAACCACAACGAGGTCACGAAGCTCAACGCAGATCAGCCGGTTTCCGGCAACAACTATCGCGACATCAGCCGCGCCGTCGTCGGTCAGCCGATCGGAGAGTTCTACGTGCTGCATTTCAAGGGCGTGGATCCCGCGACCGGTGACGCGATATACTCCGACACGCGCATCAACGCCGGCAGTCCGCAGCCGAAGTTCTGGGGCGGACTCGGAAACACGATTTCGTACAAGAGCTTCTCGCTGCGTGGCTTCCTCGAGTTCTCACAGGGCGCGAAGGTCTTCAACCTGATGCGCATCTTCGCCGATGATGGCGGATACGCGTACGACAACAAGTTCACGTATGCGCTCAATCGCTGGCAGCACCCGGGCGACATCACCAACGAGCCGCGTGCGAGCTTCGACGGTACCTCGGGCGCCCGTACGATCTCCGATCGCTTCATCGAGGACGGCTCGTATCTTCGCATTCAGGAGATCACGCTGAGCTACAAGCTGCCCGGCGGCCTCTTCGCAATGCGCGGCTTGACCAACGCGCGAGTCTACGTGTCCGGCCACAACCTTCACAACTTCACGAAGTACACGGGATACGATCCGGACGTGAACAGCAATGGCACGTCCAACATCGATCTCGGTACCGATTACTATGCCTACCCCCGCGCGCGCACGTTCACGCTCGGCATCAGCGGCGAGTTCTAAGATGACTATTCGCCTCTATGACTTCTCAGCCAGGATGACATCAGCAATGAGAAACCGTCTTCTGATGCCGGCGATTCTGCTCGGATTTGCAGCCGCCTGCAACGGACCGCTCGATGTGACATCGAAGAATACGATTCCCACCCCGAATGCGATCACCGATTCGTCGTCCGCGCGGGCGGCGGTGGCCGGCATGTACCACGGCCTCCAGAGTCTCGATAGCTACGGCGAGACGATTCCGGAAGTCGGTGATCTGAGTTCCGATAATGCCGAGTTCAGCGGCACGTCGACTTCGTATGGCGAGATCGATGACAATCAGATCAGTACGTTCAACACGGCCGTGCTCAGCCAGTGGGCGCAGTCGTACGACAACATCAATCGCGCGAACTCGATCCTCGACAAGATGGGATCACTTACCAACATCGCGGATGACACGAAAGCGCAGCTGTCGGCCGAAGCGTACTTCGTGCGCGCGCTGATGTATCACGACCTCGTCAAGTACTTCGGCGACGTTCCGATCATCCTGCATCCGACCACCGATCCGAACGCCGGATCGTCCATTACACGCGCTCCGGTGTCTGCGGTGTACGACCGCATTCTCGAAGATCTCGACTCGGCTTCGGCGCGCATGGCCGACAGCTCGTCGACCACCACCGCATCGGCCGGTGCGGTTCGCGCGCTTCGTGCACGGGTGCTGTTCTACCGCGATGATTATGTCGGCGCGGAAGCGGAGGCGCATGCAGTCGAGGACGACTTCGGCTACGATCTCGCGCCGAATTATTCGGATCTGTTCACCGCAAGTGGAAATTCCACGCCGGAAGACATCTTCAAGCTGATCGCCGGCGTAAAGGCCGATCAGCAGAGCTATCTCTCATACGATTATTTCGCCAAGGCAGTGGGCGGCACCTATCTGCTTCGCCCGACAAGGGACCTGCTCAACGCCTACGAAGCACAGGATCTTCGCGGCCAGTGGAACATCTCATTTGCGGGAAGCCGCAGATATGGAAGCAAGTATCGCTCGATCACTGGCACCGAGAACTTTCCCGTTCTGCGACTCGGCGAGATCATCCTGATTCGCGCCGAGGCGCTGGCGCGTAACGGTCATCTCCCCGAGGCGGTTGCCGAGATGAACAAGACGCAGGCACGCGCGAACGCGACGCTGTTCGTCCTGGGGTCGCACACCGCACAGGACGTCATCGACGCGATCGTCGCCGAGCGCAGACTGGAGCTCGCGCTCGAGGGTGATCGCTGGCCGGATTTGGTCCGCCTCGGCACTGCTGCCACGGTTTTGGGCATCGACCCGACGCAGACGCTATATCCGATTCCGCAGTCCGAGATCGACGTGACGCCGGGATTGACGCAGAATCCCGGGTACTGACGTCTGATTATGTAGTAGCGAAGGTGCAGGAAAGGAAAGTCGCCCGGCGTGCAGTTGCGCGCCGGGCGAATTTTCATCTATGACGTTCGAGCGTGGCTACCGATTGTCGTGCTTCCCGGGCCACGTGGAGCGGGCGAGAGTATCCGCGTAGAGATCACCGGTGCGCATCGCCGACGAGACGGCTCCTCCGATGCTCGCGAAGAGCAGCGCGCAGCCGGCGATCGTCTGCCAGGGAACGTTCGCGGCGAAATCAGGACGCAGCGCGAGGATCGCGGTCAATCCACCTGCGGTGAGCAGGAGCGGAAGCCGGCGGTCGCGGTGCGGATGCGAATTGGAACGATAGGACTTCTGAAACGAAAGCACGTTGTATCCTGATTCGAGAGAGCTGAACTCCGTACTATGATGACGAGAAGCTCCTGCACTCCGAAACGAAACACGGAGTCATCATGAGACAAACTGTTCGAATGGGCAGGTTAGTTCCCGACCCGGGGAGTCCCGAGTCCGCTTTGGACGTACCTACGCGTTTCCGAGGCTCCAGCAGCACACCAGCCGGATGTGCATTGCTGAGTCGTCGCACCGGTCGTCATTCGATTCCACGCTCGCGAAGAAAGGTTTGTGCACGTGCGATCACCCAGGGTACACGCGGACTTCTTCGCAATAACGGCCGAATTACATTCGCGCTACGTTGAGAATGGCACCTCGCATGCACGCGTGATGTTCGACTTTGCGACGGAGTTGGCGGAGGTGCGCAGCCGATGTAGTGCAAACGCCTTTACACGTTCGAGCATCACGCGCTGGATGCTCGCGGCAGTGCTCGGCTGTGCGCTGAACGCGGGCGCACTGGCCGCGCAGGGAGCAGCCCCATGCGCCTTCGTCTGCTCACCATCCATGAGCTTCGAGCTCGCCGGCATCACTTCTCACGTGCTGTCGAGTCCCCGCGTTCAGAATCTGTCGACGAGCCAGATCTCGAGGATCCCGTCGTCCACGAATACGGAGCTTCTACTGGTGGTCGCAGCGAAGACGGCCATTCCGCGAACGTCGCTCTTCCTCAGTGTGCAGTGGCTGCCAACCGCGAACATCACGCGCAACCCGTATACCGAGTACACCGCGGGCGAGCTTGGCGATCAATCCATCAAGGGCAATTCGCCATCGTTCACACTCGGCCTCAGCGCGACTGCAATTAAGCCAGACCAGCTCGGCGGGCTCGCGTCGCTTTCCGTGTATGCCGGAGATTTGTTCAGCTCTGCCGCCCGTCCGGATGACGGCAGCGCGTACACGCACAAGCTGGACACCGGTCTCAATCTCACGCTGCTACCGTTCGGCCGCGTGTCGCGCCCGTCGTCGTGGTTGCATGGCGTAAACGTGTTTGCTCTGCTCGATGACGTGTTGACCGGCTTGCCTCGCGCGGGCGACGAGGTGCCGCGTGGGTCGCGCACATTTCTCGACAACGCGCGCGCCGTCTCGCTGATCTACGGGATATCGCTGCCGATCAGTCACTAGGATCGCCACGGACGATCCTTTCCTCGGGTGACGCGTCTCGAGAGGACGTACGAACGTTCAGTGAAACGCCGGCTCGATAAGGATGATCGCTGGCCCGAAGACGTCGCCACCGCCGTTGGGATCCGCAGTCACCACGATCACGGCATCGTGCGTCGGGCCGACGAAGATGTACTGACCGCCGGCGCCCTCCGCCGCGTATGCGCCCGGCGGTGGGGCAGTAGTCGCGCACGACGGGGCATGTCTGGGCGCGGGCGGCGGTGGCGATACTAGCTACAGCGGAGAGCAGGGAGAAAACAGCGCGGACAAAATGCCGCATTCGGTTTCTCCTGGAGGAGGAGTGTCGCGTGAGCGTAGAGCTCGACTTCTCTCGTGCTCGTATAGCCTGGAGTCGCGCGGATCTATGCGAAGAGTCTCCGGCCGCGTCATGCGATGTTAGTGCCCGCGCGCGCGGGCGCTACGGCCACTCGTGGCAAAGCGCGGCGAGCCATGGGTGAAATGCAGGGGTCGGCGATGGGAGCCGCGAGCGCGAGCCCGGACGCGGTTGGCGCGGTGGGAGATCGAAGCGATATTCCACAGCACGCGGAAGTGGCGGAATTGGTAGACGCGCTGGACTTAGGATCCAGTGGGGAAACCCGTCCGGGTTCGAGTCCCGGCTTTCGCATTGCAGTGTCGCCCGGATCGAGCGGTTATGCCCGCGTTCTTACCGCGGCACGACCGGCAGCACCACCTGCGACGGATGCGCCGCGTCGTGTACGAGCCGCTGATGCGCGCTCACAAACGTGCTGTCGCGCTCGTTGTTGCCCCCGGTGTTCAAATTCCGGTCGTACTTCGGAAACAGCGCCGACGACACGCTCACCCTGATCCGATGTCCGGGCTCGAACACGCGTGACGTGAACCACAGGTCCAAATCGTACCTCTCGACCGCTCCCGGTGTGAGCAGCACCTCCTTGTCGAAGCCCTTCCGAAAGCGCGCACGCATGATCCCGTCCTGCACCCGCTGCGCGTGACCGTCGGGAAAGACGTCGAGCAGCATCACGATCCAGTCCGTGTCTTTCGCGTCGGTCGCGGCCCAGAGCGTCGCCGACATCTGCCCCGTGACCTCGATCGGCCTCGTCAGCGGCTTCGACGTGAACACCAGCGCGTCGCTGCGACTCGCATTGATGGCGGTGAAGTCTTCGTTGAGTGAGGTCTCGAGCTCTCGCGAATCAATGAGGAAGGGCGTGGGGTTGGCGGGATCGTAGGTGAAAGTGTCCACCGGCGCCCCGCTCGGCGGTACGGTATCGAGCACACCATCGCCGCCGCTCGTATTCGCCTTCCCTCCCGATGACATGTACCACTTGGTCGGCACGGCGCGCAGCAGCGGCCACCCGGGCTCCTTGCGCCACGTGTTGTCGCCGAAGACGAACACGTCCACTGGAGGCTCGCGGTCTACGCCGTTGTCCTTCCCGAGCAGATAGTGATCGAACCAACGGAGCTGCAGACGCCTCGTCTCCACGCGCGACTGCGCCCCGAATTCGCCGGCGACGTAGTCAACGCCTTTGTGCGCGCCCGGCCCCATGACGAGGCGAACGAACGGGTGGCCCGGTACGGCGTTCAACGCGTTCGTGTAGTCGATCGGTCCGCGCGAGTCGTCGTACCACCCCGAGATCTGCAGCACTGGCGCCTTCACCTTCGCGATATTCGTCGTGACGGCGTGCGCACGCCAGTACGCGTCGAGGGTGGGGTGCGCAATCCACCGATCCCACAGCGGCACGTCTCCGCACCCGAGCCGCTGCGGCAGATCGCTGAGTGGCAGATGCTCGAGCGCACTGCCGATATCCAGCTCGCCTATGTTCTGCAGTGTGCGTGCGCGCATCAGACACGCCCACGCAACGTTGATCGGCGAGAACACCATGTCCTCGTAGGGCACGATGCGCCAAGGATCGCTGGTAGCCGCGGATGGCGCGATGGCGGCGAGATGCGGGGGTGCGCTCACGGCCGCGTACCAGGCGAGCCGTCCTTCGTCGGAGTGTCCGATCAGTCCGACGTGCCCATTCGCGCCCGGCAGCCGTGACGCCCATTCGACCGCGTCGTACCCATCCTTCACATCGGTGTCGTAGTCGCCGAAATTCGTCCCGTCGGAGACGTCGCGGCCGCGCACGTGCTGCGCGATGAAGATGTATCCGCGCGAGGCCCAGTAGTGTCCCGCGGAATGGAGAATGCGCGTGTACGGCGTGCGCTGTAGCACGACGCCGAATGGTCCCGTGCCGACCGGGCGAGCGATGTACGACGCGAGGCGCGCGCCGTCGCGAGTGCGCATGAACACCAGTGTATCTTCCGTGACCGCGTACTGCGAATCGGAGACGGCACCGGGCCAGAGCAGGTATGGCTGCTCCACCGTGAAGGGTGTCGTGCGCCGCACGAGACGAACGCGACGCCCTGCCGGCTTTCCAGCCGCGAACAGCTCTCCCGTAAGTGTGTCCCCGTGCCACGCGGCATTCAGCGACTGGCTGTCGCTCGCGAGCACGATGGAATCCGCGCGTGCGACCACATGGGTGACGTCGAGAATCGGCTCACCCGTGCGCCTCCGGATCGAGCCGGCGACGGTCGAGTCCCGTGCCTCGAAGTGGGCGAAGCCCATGCGGCGCCACCCCTCGAACCCGCCGCGAGAAGTCGAGCCGAGCGCGACGTAGGCATCCCAGTCACCGGTGATGGCGGGGGCTGGCGCGCGCTCGTGACCTGCGCACGCGAGCGCCGGGGCCAGTACGACTGTGGCGACCAGCGCACGCGCGCGGAGCCGCAGCGAGGATGAACAGCAATTCATAAGTCGGAGCCGAAGATGGGTGAGCGGATGCAAGCGAGGCAACGCGTGAGGGAGGATGCGGTCCCCGCCGGGGGAGCGCCAGCGTCGCACGCATTCTCGAGTAGTGCCGCCGGCGCTCCGAACGGGTATGTTGTCGATCCCGACAACGGAGTCAAGTGCGCCGTGCGCGTGAGCGAAATGAACTGGATGCAGGTGGAAGCGTACCTGGGGCACGACGACCGCGCAGTGCTGCCGCTGGGCAGCACCGAGCAGCATAGCCATCTGCGGCTCACGGTCGACTGCATCCTGCCCGAACGAGTGGCGGCCGAGGCGGCGGAGCCGCTCGGCGTGCCCGTCTTTCCTGTGCTGGCTTACGGAGTGACTCCATACTTCCGGGAATTTCCCGGCTCCATCTCGCTGCGGGTGGAGACGCATCTCAATGTCGTACGCGACATTCTCGACAGTATGGCGCACAGCGGCTTTCGGCGCATTCTCATCGTCAACGGACACGGCGGCAACAATGCGGTGCAGCAGTATGCGCAGGAGTGGGCCGCCGATCACGCGAAGTGCCAGGTGATATTCCACAGCTGGTGGAACGCGCCGTACACGTGGGCGAAGGTGCAGGCGATAGACTCGGTGGCTTCGCACGGCTCGTGGATGGAAAACTTCCCGTGGACGCGGCTCCCTGGAGTCGAGTCACCGAAAACGCAGCGTACTATGGTAGATCTCGAGCGCGTGCGCGCGCTCGATCCGGTTTCGCTTCGGAGCTACATCGGCGACGGCAATTTCGGCGGTCTCTACGAGCGACCCGACGAGGACATGCTCGCCATCTGGAAGGTCGCGGTTGAAGAAACCCGGAGCGTGCTCGACGGCGCCTGGGGCGACGCGTAGTCGCGACACATGGCCATGCGAACTCTAATCTGGGGTGCGGGCGCGATCGGCGGCACGATGGGGGCGCACCTCGCGCGTGCCGGTCACGACGTCACCTTCGTCGACAACGTTCGCGCGCACGTCGACGAGATCAATCAGGTGGGGCTTCGCATCACCGGCCCCATCGCGGAATTCACCGCGAGAGTGCCGGCGTTCACGCCCGAGACGCTGCGCGGCGAGTGGGACACAATCGTGCTCGCGACCAAGGCACACCACACCGACAGCGCCGCGCTCGCACTCCGTCCGCACCTGAGCGCGAGCGGCTGCGTGATCTCCGCGCAGAACGGGCTCAACGAGCTCGCGATCGCCAACGTGGTGGGCGGAGAGCGAACGGTGGGCGCGTTCGTCAACTTCGGAGCGGACTACATCGAGCCGGGCGTGATCCTGTACGGCGGCTACGGCGCAGTAGTCGTAGGCGAGATCGACGGACACATCAGCGCGCGCGCGGAATCCATCCGCAGCGCATGGCTGGACCTGGACGCGCGCGCGATCGTCACGCCGAACATCTGGGGGTACCTGTGGGGCAAGGAGGCGTACGGCGCGATGCTGTTCGCCACTGCGCTCACCAACGAGTCGATCGCGGACGCACTAGCGGACCCCCGATATCGCCA
>JBDTJH010000029.1:0-14879 GCA_039935955.1 Gemmatimonadaceae bacterium | reverse complement strand
AAGGCCGAACCGATCTCTCGGTTCGGCCTTCGCAATAGCGGGGGCGGGATTTGAACCCGCGACCTTCGGGTTATGAGCCCGACGAGCTACCAGGCTGCTCCACCCCGCGCCAGGACGCCAAATATCCGGGGTTTAGGGGGTCATGTCAAGGTTTGCGAGCGCTATCCGGCTCTGCAAAGCGGTACAAAATCTCCTTGTTGCCGCGCACCATTCCAAACTCCTCGCGCGCGATTCGCTCCTGCACCGCCGGATCCGCCTGCACCGCCTTCTTCACGCGCGCCAACGAGTCGATCTCGCGGCGGAGCGAGTCCATTCCCGCCTTCATTCGCTTCGCCCGCGACCGCTGCGCGAGCAGCGCCGTCGTGCTGTATTCCCCGCCCTGCAGCGCATACACGAGCACGATCGCCCCGATCACGCTCCAGATGATGCGAACCAGCTGCCCGCGCATACTCGCGTTCGCCACGATGCGCTACAGACCATAGATGGCGCCGCCCGGATACTCCGCCGCGTCGCCGAGGATCTCCTCGATGCGGAGGAGCTGATTGTACTTCGCAACGCGATCCGTGCGCGACGCCGAGCCTGTCTTGATCTGCCCCGCGCCCGTGCCCACCGCGAGATCCGCGATGAACGTGTCTTCCGTTTCGCCGGAGCGATGCGAGATGATCGACAGATAGCCCGCCGAGCGCGCCATCTCGATCGCCTCGAGCGTCTCCGTCAGCGTGCCGATCTGATTCACCTTGATCAGAATCGCGTTGCCGACGTGGCTCTCGATCCCGCGCGCGAGACGCTCGGTGTTCGTCACGAAGATGTCGTCGCCGACGAGCTGCACGCGGTCGCCGAGCGCCGTGGTGAGCGCAACCCAGCCATCCCAGTCATCCTCGGCCAACCCATCTTCGATCGAAACGATCGGATACTCCGCCATCCACCGCGCGTACATCTCGATCATCCCTTCTGCGTCGAAGGTGCCGCCGCCGCTCTTCTTGAAGGTGTATTTGCCACCCTTGTCGTAGAGCTCACTCGCCGCGCAGTCGAGTGCGATTGCGATCTGCTTGCCGGGCGCGTACTTCGCGGCCTCGATCGCCTCGATGATGATCTTGAGCGCTTCCTCGTCGCTCTTGAGATCCGGCGCGAAGCCTCCCTCGTCGCCGACGCTCGTCGCGAGCCCCCGCTTGACGAGCACCTTCTTCAGCGAGTGAAAGACCTCGGCGCCCATCCGGAGCGCCTCGCCAAACGTCTCGGCGCCGACGGGGACGATCATGTACTCCTGAAAGTCCACCGTGTTCGTCGAGTGCGCGCCGCCGTTGAGAATGTTCATCATCGGCACGGGCATCGTGCGCGACATCGGCCCGCCCAGATAACGGAAGAGCGGAAGCCCCAGCTCCTCGGCCGCCGCGCGCGCCGTCGCGAGCGAGACGCCGAGAATCGAGTTGGCGCCGAGCCGTTCCTTGTTCGGCGTGCCGTCGAGATCGAGGAGCGCGCGGTCGATGCCAATCTGGTCGATTGCCTGCATCCCGCGCAGCGCCGGCGCGATCGTCTCTTCGACGTGCTGCACCGCGCGCAGAACGCCCTTGCCGAGGTAGCGCTTGGGATCGGCGTCGCGCAGCTCGAGCGCTTCGTGCTCACCCGTCGACGCGCCGCTCGGCACCGCCGCGCGGCCCATCGCGCCACTCTCCAGCAACACGTCCGCCTCGATGGTCGGATTGCCACGGCTATCGAGAATCTCGCGCGCGGTGATGTCTACGATCTCTGACATGGATCACTCGGTTGAAGTGCAGTCATTCGGCTGAGGCAGCAGTCGCTTCCGCGACGGATGGTCGGTGTATCGGCACGCCCTTCTCTTCCAGCGCTGCTGCGATGCGATTCCACACGGTCTCCACCACCGCCTCGCGATCGTCGTACGTCAGCCCCTTCGTCTCGACGGGCTCGAGGAAGGTCAACTCGATCGTCCCTGAATGTATCGCCATCTCGCCCTTCGCCTGTATCTCCTTCGAGCCCCAGCTGATGAGCGGGACGATGGGCACCTGCGCTGCGATCGCCAACACGAACGGCCCCTTCTTGAACGGACGCAGCTCGTACGAGCGTCCACGTGTTCCCTCGGGATACACGGCGACGTTCAGGCCGCCCTGAATGCGCTTGGCCGCATCTTCGTATGCGCTGAAGGCCGCCTTCCGGTTGTTGCGCTCGATATAGATCGCGGCGATCTCGCCGGCCGCGCGCCCGAACAGCGGCACACTCTGGATCTCCTTCTTCGCAATGAAGCGATAGCGGTCGATCACCGTCGCGAGCGCAAAGATCTCGAACCAGCTCACGTGATTCGAGACGTAGACCCTCGACTCGGTGCGGCTCACGCGCTCCGGATTGCGAACGACCACCGTCACGCCGGCAGCCTTGAGCACCCAGTACGACCACCAGTGGCCGCCTCGTCCCACCCAGCTGTTCGGCGGAATCGGAATTCGAAACAACGTCATGAAGCCGATGGGGACGATGTAAATCAGCGTCATCACCGCCATCATCGGATAGACCAGAAGCGCGCGCATGTTCAGGAAAAGTGGCGGAACCCCAGGGCGGGCGCCAGCCGTTCGCCGTTCATCCGCGCGGTGACACCGATGCCATCAGGAACCGGCTCCATCACGCGGCCTATCGCGGTGAGCGAAAGCCCCGTCGCACGCTCGAAGGCGGAGACGTTGAGCGCCGCTGCGCAGACGATGAGCTCGTACTCCTCGCCGCTCACCGCGGCAGCCTGCGCGTCGACGCCCTCGAACATCGGTAGCCGATCGAGATCGATCTGGATGCGCACACCGCTCGCCGTCGCCATGTGCTCGGCATCGGCGAGCAGGCCATCGGAGATGTCGATCGCCGCGCGGGCGCCGCCGCGGGCGAGCCAGATCGCCTCGGCGATCCGCGCGACGGGACGTGCGAAACGCTCGCGCGCGGCGGGATCCGGTGTGTCGCCGCGCTCCCAGGCAGCGAGCGCCGCGCCGGGACCGCCGAGCATGCCGGTGACGTAGACCGTGTCGCCGAGCCGTGCATTGCTGCGCCGCAGCGGCGCTGACGTGCATCCGAGCACTGTGAAGCCGAGGGTGAGATCGCTGGCGCCGGTGATGTCGCCGCCGCGTACGATCGTCTTCGCGATGTCGAGCGCATCGCCAACACCATCGCCGATGTCGGCGACGCTGTCGAGCCACGACTTCGGGAGCCCGAGCGCGAGCAGGACGCCGAGCGGTGACGCGGCCATCGCGGCGAGATCGCTGAGCGCGGCCATCGTCGCGCGGTAGCCGATCTCGCGCGGCGTGAGCCACGCGCGCTCGAAGTGGATGTGCTCGACGGAGCTGTCGGCGCTGGCGATGAGCTGCTCTCCGGTCGGAACGTCGAGCAGCGCGGCGTCGTCGCCGATTCCCTCCGCACGTGAGCCCCAACGCCCGAGGAGAGTCCGGATGATATCGAACTCGCGACCGGAACCGAGCTCGATCGACTCGCTCATCGCTCGCCCACCAGCGGTAGCTCGGCGACCACCGGCGGCACGAGCGCGGTGAGCGGCTCGTGCCACACCCGACGCGCGGCGAGATCGAGATTCGCGAACGTCACACCGCGCACGTAGCCGCGCCCCGCGATTTCTGCGCAGCGGCCGTGCACCCACGCGGCGCACGCGGCGGCGGTGAGCGCTGCTCCCGTCTCATTGCGCATCTGCGCGAGCAGCGTACCCGCGATGCCCGAGAGCAGATCCCCACTCCCGCCGGCCGCGAGCACCGGAGTGCCGGAGCCGGAGACGAGGCGCTCGCCCGACTCGCTCGAGATGATCGTGGGCACCCCCTTGAGCAGCACCGTCGCGCGCGCGCGCTTCGCGAGCTCCGCGCCGATGTCGAAGCGGCGCGCGAGCACGTCGCTGATGGGCACGCCGAGCAGCCGTGCGAATTCCGCGGGGTGCGGCGTGAGCAGCGCTGCACGCTCACCGATCAGCGCACCGAGCTGCTCCGGCTCTCCCGCGAAGACGTTGAGTGCGTCGGCATCGAGCACTACGGGTCCGCGAAAGCCGCGCAGCACGCGCTCGACCAGCGCGCGGCTGCCGTACGACGCGCCGAGCCCGGGACCGATGACGACGCAGTCCGCCCAGTCGGAGACGATGCTCTCGACGTCGGCAGAATCTTCTGGCCACGCGTGCGCCGGCGCCTCGGGCACCGCCGACTGCACGACGGCGACGTTCTCGCGCGCGACGACGAGCCGCACCATTCCGACACCGCTGCGCATTGCGGCGCGCGCCGCGAGCATTGGCGCGCCGGCCATCCCGACCTGACCACCGATGATGAGTAGCTTGCCGCGCGTCCCCTTGTGGGCGTCGGCGCGGATGAGCGGCACGTGCGCGCGCACCCAGTGCCCGTCGACGAGCCGCGGGAGCGCATCGGATGACCCCGCGTCGTCGAGTCCGATGTCGAGCACCTCAATGCGCCCCGCGTTGCCACGCGCGACCGCGAGCCCTCGCTTGAGCGTCGCGAAGGTGAGCGTCAGATCCGCGCGCACCGCACCAGCCGCATCGCCGGTATCCGCATCGACGCCACTCGGAATGTCGAGCGCGACGACGACCGTTCCTCGCGCGCGCGACTCGGAAATCTTCGCGATGCACGCGGCGATCTCGCCGTGCGGCTCTCCCTTCGAGCCGACGCCAAGCAACGCGTCGACTATCAGCTGCGCGTCGAGCGACTCACCGCGCGTGACCATCCGACGCGTGCGCTCGCGCTCCGCCTGCGCCTGCTCGCTGCGCGCCTCGCCCGCCTCGCGCACGAACACGCGCGCGCCGTAGCCCGCGAGCGCGCGCGCGACGACCCATCCATCGCCGCCGTTGTTTCCCGGGCCGGCGTACACGTTCACGGTCGCGCCTTTGACATCCGGATACGCGCGCAGGATGGCCCCGGCGGCGGCTTCCCCCGCACGCTGCATCAGCGCGCGCGCCGGCGTCCCCGCCGCGATGGCGCGCGTGTCGAGCATCGCCGCCTCGGCGGCCGTGGTCACGCGAGCGAGCGTCACGACGCGCGTGAAGCGATGAGCGGAAACGAAAGACGGCGGCCTCGTGGGCCGCCGCGGCTGTCTGCGAAGACGAGAGTCGAGCTCATTTGTGAGATTGGGTGACCGTGCGCCCGAAGCTGATCTCGCCGTTATCGATGCGGATGTTGAAGCCGCAGTCGGGATTGCTGCAAACCCATGCCTTGTACGTGATCGGTGCACCGTCTCGCCCGTAATCGCTCAACGGAAGCATCGCGCCCTTCCCGCACTTTCGGCACTCCGGAAGCTGATTGCTCTCCATGCCGCCCCCTCCACGCGCTGCGACTTCATCGGAAATGCGCGATAGTCTGTATTGCCGCTCGTAGTGTAGCCTACGCTATCGGAACTGGCGAGTCCCGTTCCCGGATATGGAAATCACGACCGATTCACTGTCATCGATCAGGAGAATGCCACCTTTCGCGGGCTGGTCGCGTCCCTCCTCCTCGCGGGTTTCTCCGCAACAGTTTCTTCGCGACCATTGTATTCGCCAAATCTCAGCGAGAATGTTCAATTATGTACGCAGCGATCGGTTGCGGTCGTAGAGCGCCCGACGCATGTCGGGTGAGTCGAATAAGTGCCCCGAAGGCAAGGATTCACGAGTCCACTGATCTCACGTCCGGATCATCGCTGTCAGTGCGCCTGTCGTTTTATCTGTATTGAAGAGCGGGTGACAACGGAGTGCATCGGCCCAGCCGCACGACCTCGGTATCTAAAATAGGGCCGTCGGCGCACATCGGACGTGCCCCCGGCGATGCTCCTCCAGGATGCTGAGAGTGCCGCAGGGAGCGACGATCGCCGCGACGATCCGCACGGCGCACGACGCACCCACTGCGACCGAGCCGTCGCTGCGGCGGATCGCGCTGGTCCTCATCGACGACAATCGGTTGTTGCGCGAAGGAATCGCAGCGCTGATCCATTCGCAGCCTGGCTTCGAGGTGCTCGCCGCATCGGCCGATGTCGACGAAGCACTCCGGAAAGTCCGAGAGGCGAAACCGGATGTCGTGTTGATCGATTTCGGTTTAGCCGATCACGACAGCTTGAGCCTGACCGCAACAGTCCACGAGGAAGTTCCCGCGGCGCGGGTCATCGTCATGGGTCTGCTCCCTGCGCAGGAGGATGTTGCAACCTTCGTGCGGGCGGGCGCCTCCGGCTTCATCATGAAGGATGCATCGTTCCATGACCTCTTCAGCACTATCCAGAGAGTCGCGGCCGGCGCCGAGGTGCTGCCGTCTGCGCTGACGCACTCGCTGTTCTCGCAGATCGTCAGAAACGCGGCGGGTGGCGACAAGGTGCAGCTTCTGGAATCGGTGCGCATGACTACACGCGAACTTCAGGTGATCGCGCTACTCGGCGATGGGTTGAGCAACAAGGAGATCGCCGTCCGGCTGCACATCGCGGTGCACACCGTCAAGAGTCACGTGCACAACGTCCTGGAAAAGCTGGCGCTTCACAGTCGGCTGGAAGTGGCGGCCTTTAGCCACAACTCTGCGGCCGGAGGAGGCGCGGGCAGTAGGACCGGCGATGTGGTGGGCCGTGCAGCCGACGAGTCGCACTTATCGCTGCTCTCGGCGCCGAATCGCCTCCGTGCGCCCCAGCGTGCTCTCGATCAGTGAAACCAGCGTGTCGGCGGCGCCACTGACGGCCAGCGGAATCGTGTCGGCATGGTGACTTGCGGCGATCGGCTGGCGGCCTTCAATACGAGCTTCCAATGTGCAGCGGATGTCGTCATGCCCGCTCTTCGGGCCATTCTCGTCAGCGAGATGCACTATTACCCGCGTGATGTGATCGCTGAATCGCGCCAAGGCAGCATCGAGGTCAGCGGTAATCTCCGCCGCTCCCGCCTCGCGCTCCTCGATATTGTGGTCAGTACTGATCTGGATCTGCACGCGCACCTTTTGCTGAAGTGATTGGGTACTGCTCCGTTGAGCGGTTCCTGCATCGGGATTCCGCCTACGAAGACTCCTTCGACAATTCTCTCCGAGCCGTAGCCATCTCTCGCCGACGCTTCGCGGATGGCTGCGGATACTCCATCTCGAGTCCGTCGAGCGCGTCCACGACGATCCGCGACACGATCAGTCGGGCATTCTCTTTATCGTCGGCGGGCACGACGTACCAGGGTGCATGATGCGTGCTCGTTGCCTGGAGGCACTCACCGTAAGCCGTCATATATTCGGGCCAGTACGCACGCTCGTGGATGTCTGAGAGACCGAATTTCCAGTAGTGCTCCGGCTCGTCGAGGCGGTCGAGAAATCGCCGTCGCTGTTCCTCGTTCGACAGATGGAGAAAGATCTTGACGATCCGGGTGCCGTTGCGGTGCAGATGCTTTTCCGATTGCACGATGGAGTAAAACCGGTTCTTCCAGAATCGCGGAGTGTCACGCGCTGGCTTGGGAAGCCGCTCGTTCAGCAGCAGCTCCGGATGCACACGCACGACGAGCACTTCTTCATAGTACGAGCGGTTGAAGATTCCAATCCGTCCCCGCTCGGGAAGCCGGTAGTCGGTCCGCCAAAGAAAGTCATGCTCCAACTCCTCCTCGCTCGGCTGCTTGAACGCGTGCACCTCAACACCCTGCGGATTCACGCCGGACATGACGTGACGAATCGCGCCGTCTTTCCCCGCCGCATCCATTCCCTGAAAGATCAGCAACAGCGCGTAGCGATTGGACGCGGCGTGCAGCCGCTGCAGGTCGCTCAACTTGCCAACGTGTTCAGCCAACAGCTCCTCGTATTGTTCTTTTGAGTCGCAAAAGGGCTTCACGCTGGTCGGCCAATTCTGGAGCTTGACCTTCGCGCTGTGCTGTACTCGAAAATCATGCGACTTGATGATGCTCACAATCACTCCTCGCTGCAGATGAGACGCTACGCGCCGTTATGATCACGCAGGTTTGACCGGATCGGCGCCACCGGCGGCTGGACCCTTTGGTTTCGCCGCAGCCAACTTGCGCTCCGCTTCGGACTTCTCCCATCCCTGCACCGCGCGGACGTCTTCACGCCCGAGCGCTTCGTACGCCGCGTGCACTCGAGCCACGAGCGCCGGCGATACGGGTGACGGTGGTGTGGACGGTTCACCGCTTTTCTGCTGCGCGGTGGCGTCGGCCTGCGGTTCGGCCTCGAGCTGTGGCGATGCTTCGGCCTTCGCATCCGCAGGCTGCGCGGCCGCGGCGGGCTTCGTTTCAGCGGCCGGCTTCGTGTCACTGCCGGTTTTGACGTCGGCGGCCGGCTTCACGTCTGCGACGTGTTTGGCGTCGGCCGCCGGATGAAGCGCCTGCTCGGCTTTTTTCCAATCCTCACGCGCATGCCCATCTCGGCGGCCCCCCTTCTCGTAATAGGAATAGGCCAGCGCCGCGATCTTCGGCGTCGGATCGACAGCTCGGCCTTCAGTGTTCGGAGCCGCTTCCGCAGGTGGTTCCGACGCGGCGCTCGTGGCTGGCTGCCGTGCGACATCGCTCGCCGGCTGCGTCGGCGCTTTGGTGCCGGCTTTGGACTCGGCGCCGGCCGCGACGCTTGGCTTGCTTGGCGCGCCGGCTGCGCTGGACGACGATGACTTTGCGCGATCCAGCACGCGGTAGGCGAGCAGCTTGATTCGATCATTGATGAGCGCCCAGCCGAGCGCATATCCCCACACGAAGAGCGCGAGACTCCATCCAATCGGTGTCATGAAGATCCCATAGACGGCGATCAGCGTTGCCACCATTTGCGTGCCGAGTACGGCGATCCACAGCTGCTTGGCGGGGCGAATCGACCAGAATGGGCCTCGCGTGCGCGTCAGAAAGATCGTGAGATGCCCGGCGATGGAGAGCTTCAGGTACATCAGCGTCTGGAGATGATCGCGGTCCAGGTCGAAGAACCGCTTGCCGATCACAAACAGCCCGAAAACAGCCACGACTCCAACGACGCCGAGCACCGTGGCGATCCCGAGAACGAGGCGCATGTTCCACGCTTCGGGCTGGTCACGGTAGCGGACGTTGTCGTATGCGATCGAGAGGATCGCGCCGTCGTTCAGCAGCGCGATCATCACGATCATGACCGCAGTCACCGGATAGAAGTTGAACACGAGGATCGCGACCGTCATGAAGAGCAGGACGCGCAACGTTTCCGCGATGCGATAGATCGCGTAGCTGTTCATCCGCTGGAAGATCTTGCGGCTCTCCTTGATCGCGTCGATGATCACGGACAAGCCGGGGGCCATGAGCACAATGGACGCAGCGGCCCGCGCCGCGTCTGTGGCACCGGAAACAGCGACGCCGCAATCGGCTTTCTTGAGCGCGGGGGCGTCGTTGACGCCGTCGCCTGTCATGCCCACGATGTGGCCGTGCTGCTGTAGCACCTGGACGATGTGGAACTTGTGCTCCGGAAATACTTGAGCGAAGCCGTCGGCGTTCTCGATGGCCGTCGTCTGCTCCGCGGTCGCGGCACCCTTCATATCGCCCAGGGTGGTGGCATCGAGAATGTTCGTGCCGAGTCCGAGTTGTCGCGCGGTCTCTTTGGCGATCGCCAGTTGATCGCCCGTTACCATCTTGATCGAGACACCCATCTGTTCGGCGCTCGCAATGGTAGCCTTGGCCTGGGGGCGCGGCGGGTCGAACATGGGGAGCACGCCGACGAGCTGCCACTTGCCGTCGCCGTCGCCGCGCGCCACGCCCAGCGAGCGGAAGCCGCGCGCGGCAAACTCATTGACCGCCTTCTCCACGCCAGCCTTGATGTCGGCGACATTGGTCGCCATGGCGAGGATGACCTGGGGAGCACCCTTGCTCACCTGGAATTGCTTGCCGTCTGCGGTCTTGACCGTGGCTTCGGTGCGTTTGTGCACCGGGTCGAACGGCTGGAAGTGCACCACCTGATAGGCTTTCAGCGCCCCTGCATCCTTGACAGCTGCTATGATGGCGAGGTCGAGAGTGTCCTTGTCCTCCGCACGCGAGGCGAGTGCGGCGTCGAGAATCACCTGGTCGGCTGTAAATCCCGCGATGCAGAACGGGTCGCCCAGCGTGAGCTTGTTCTCCGTCAAAGTTCCCGTCTTGTCGGAGCAGAGCACGTCTACGCCCGCGAGCTCCTCGATTGCAGCGAGTCGTGTGACGATCGCCTTCTTCTTCGCGAGGAGCCGTGCACCCACGGCCATCGTCACGGAGAGCACGGTGGGCATCGCCACGGGAATGGCGGCTACCAGGAGCACCAGCGCGAACTGCAGCGTGGTGAGAATGGGATCGCCGCGGAGGATGCCGACCGTAACGATGATCGCCACCAGGACGACCGCGAGAACGATGAGGTAGTCGCCAATTTTCAGCACCGCGCGCTGGAAGTGGCTGACGGTGTGCGCCTCCTCGACCAGTCGCGCGGTCTTGCCGAAGAAGGTGTTGGTGCCGGTGGCGTAGACCAGCGCTTCGGTCTCGCCGCGGCGGATGATCGATCCGGAAAACACCGCGTCGCCGGCCTTGCGAGCGGCAGGCAACGACTCGCCGGTGAGCGCCGACTCATCGACCTGGATCGGGTCGCCCGCGAGAAGACGCGCATCCGCCGGAACGATGTCGCCGAGTCGAAGGCGAATGACGTCCCCCGACACCAGATCGCGTGCCGGAGGGTTGATCCACTTCTTGTCACGCATGACCGTCGCCGTGACGGCGAGCTTGGCCTTGAGTGCGGCGATAGCGTTGCCGGCCTGACGCTCCTCCCAGAATCCAACCAGAGCGTTGGAAAGCAAAAGCACGGAGATGATGACCAGATCCATCCAGTGCCGTACGACGCCGGAGAGGATGACTGCCACTTCGATCATCCACGGAATCGGACCCCAGAAGTACGTCAGTAACTTCAGGAGAGGATTCGTCTTCTTTTCGGCGATCTCGTTCGGCCCGTCCTGCGTCAACCGCTTCTGCGCTTCGACCTGCGTCAAGCCGTCCGGCGATGAGCGTAGCTTCTGCTCCACCTCGGCTAAGGGCAGCGTTTTCAGTTCGTTTGTGGGATCGGCGGGGGGCTGCGTCATGAGCGACCCTCTCTCGCAAGATCAATCCCTTCAGCCGCCAGGCGACCCGCTTCGGTGGCTTTTCCTCGAAGAATCCGCTCGAACAGGACGCCGACGAGCGCTCCGACCAGCGGCCCGGCGATATAGATCCATGTCGTGCTCATGTCGCCGCGTACGAGGTCCGGTGCGATCGACCGCGCCGGGTTCATCGACGCTCCGCTGATCGGCGCCGCCCACAGCCCGGCAAGCGCGATGTACCCGCCCACCGCGATTGCGCCGTTGGTTCCGACGTTTCGAGCGCCCGCAGCAGTTCCAAGAATCGTGTTCACCAGACCGGCGGTGAGGAGCACCTCCATGCAGAACGCCATCAGGGGACTCACGTCTCGGCCCGGAACGGTCGCACCGAGTGCTCCCTCGTTGCCGAACATGATTCGCAAGAAGAGCGCGGCAGCCAACCCCCCGATGATCTGGCCGAGCAAATATCCGGGCACGCGCCGCCAGGGAAAATTGCGCCGCACCGAAAACGCTATGGTGACGGCCGGGTTCAGATGCGCGCCGCTGACCGTTCCCATGAAATAGATGATCGCCATGACCATGAGGCCGGGCGCGACCACCGCCATCGAGAGCGTCACCGCTCCGCCGCTTCTGATATGAATGAGCGAGCCGCCCGCGGCGACGACGACCAGCAGAAACGTTCCCCAGGTCTCCGCAAAGACCCGCCGCCATTCCTGCTGGCGGTCGAGAAAATCGAGCGTTCCCGGTGGCTCCAGCATGCGCTTGTGACGCGCGTGCTCCGCCGCATCCGCATCACGCGCGTGCATCGTTGCGTTCGCTATGCTGTTGCCCGTACGGTCATCCAGCGCGATCGGCGGCGCATATTAACGGTGCCAGAGCGCCGCGCCCAACCAGAAGATCCAGATGAAGAGGAGAATCCAGACAAAATCGCCGCTCCATCCCCATGCGTGGTGGTCGAACGGTGCGCTCCCGACTTCCCGACTCGCGCGTTCACTGCGCCGCCGTTGAAGGTAGCGCGGGTACGGCGGGCCCCATCGACGATAGCCCCAGCCATAGCTGACTGAAGAGAGGATAAAGACGAGCATGAAGACGAGCCACAGCCACCACCATGAGAACATCATCGCGACCTCCCCGTGATTGCATCGGAGGAGCTACTCATGGCGCGACCAGCATCCTCGCCGCGCATCCCATCCAGCCAGTATCCGGGGCGCTCGTAATGTTCGTGCAGGCGGGTTTCGAACTCGCGGGTCAAGAGCGTTCCCGATACATACTCCGGAGCGTCCCGGATGGCGTTCCGATCCAAATCGACGAACACTTCCCGCTCCTCCCAGCTCACGCGATCGATCCACTCCGGCGACAGCAGTACTTTTTTTCCCGGCCACCAATTCCTGGTGTCGACGACGAGATAGCGAATGGCCCACGTCGAGTCGTCGAGGATGAAATCGTCGACATGACCGATCTCGCCATCAGTCGCGTGGACGTGGTGACCGTTCACATCGTTGGTGCTGCGAAGGTGTGAGTCCGAGCGGGGCGCCGGCGCGGCAGGCTTCGTCCATAGCTCGGGATTCCGCTCGATGACCGGATACTGCCCCCAGATGTACGGCCCGCTCCAGTACATTGGCCATCCAAAGTGGCCATGGTAAATGTCCTCGAACTGCCGAGAGACGGGCTTGTCCGTCTCCAGCGACGGACTCTCCTCGATCTGCTTCCGGGAAAGGTCGACGGTGACACTTCCGGTCTCGCTCAATACGGCGCCCAACGCGTAGGGCGAGATCAACACCTTCCTCTGCGCGAGCCAGCCGCCAGTGTTGGCGACGAGATAGCGAATCGTCCAGTGGTCATCGTCGAAGTACAAATCCTTGACGTGTCCGATGTCTCCATCGCGACTGCGCAGGGTGAAACCCTTGAGTGTGCTGACGCTGTACAACATGATCCTCGTCCGTTCGGGACGTTTCTTCCGATGCCGCGGTATGGGGCAACAGGATAATCCGAAGGCTACCGCGCCGCGTCAGTGGGAGACTATCGCTCGAAGGGATGAACGTGGGACTAGGCCTGCCGGCAACGAACTCCGCAGTTCGTCATCGTTTCCACCGCCCCGTTACCATCACGCTCAGATCGGGTACGGCATGCTCGTCATGATGTCGGGCGGCCTCCTGATCGCGGATCCGTCGACGTCGGCGATATCATCGACGCGCAAGCGGTGAGAGACTCGCCTGGATATGGTTGGGGCATTCGCGAAACGCCGGAAGGACGCCTATACAACGTCTCTGGACTCGGCGCGGTCCGCATCACTCTGCGCGATGGGCGGCGGATCTCATTCGGCACCAACGAGCCTGATCGACTTGCGGCCGCGATCGCGCCACTCGAGCGCTGATTGGCGGTGCTTCAGCTACCTCAAACCAGCGCCGCCGCGCTCCACGGATACTCGTGCTCGAACGCGCGCTCGAAGTTGTACACGCCGATGAAATCCGCGCGGTTGTCCGTCGGCTGGCTGATCAGATAGCCGAGGTCGACGAGGACGAAGACGATGTCGCCGATGTCCGACGTCGCGCGCACGCCCCAATGCTCCAGCACCACCTGCGCCATCACGCCGTACATCTGCAGCGCGAGATCGCGCACCGAGAACGCGAGCTCGCGGCCCGTGATGTGGCGCCGCTCCGTGAGATGCGTCTGCGAGTACTCGAGCGCCTTCAGCACGAAGAGGTACGCGTCTTCCTCGAAGCGCGTTTCCTTCGTGCGAATGCGATCCATGATGCCGTCTCGAAAACGCTCCAGAAGCAACTGCTGATCCTCGGATGAAAGCCTCGCCGGGAGCAGTGCGCTCCCGGCTTCAGCCACAAGATGGGAAATCCGCCATCGGATTACAACCGTCCCGCTGCCGTCTCCGCAACCGTGTACAACGGAAATGCGTTGGTCATCTCCTTCACTTCCTGCTTGATCTTCGCGAGCGACGACGCATCCTCGGCAGCGGCGAGCGCGCGATCGATGAACTTCGCGATGCGCGCCATCTCCTCTTCCTTCATCCCGCGCGTCGTCACCGCGGGTGTGCCGAGTCGCACACCGCTCGTGACGAAGGGCGACTGCGTCTCCTTCGGCACCGTGTTCTTGTTCACCGTGATCCCTGCTTCGCCCAGCACCTTCTCGGCCACCTTCCCCGTCACTCCCTTGCTGCGGAGATCGACGAGCATCAGATGATTGTCGGTTCCCCCGGACACAATCTGAAATCCGAGACCGGTGAGGGCCCTGGAGAGGGCCTGAGCGTTCTTGATGATCTGTCCGCAGTACGTTTTGAAGTCGGGCTGAAGCGCCTCGCGGAAGGCGACGGCCTTCGCCGCGATCACATGCATGAGCGGTCCACCCTGCGTCCCCGGGAAGACGGCCTTGTCGACAGCCTTCGCGTGCTCCGCTTTGCAAAGGATCATGCCGCCGCGCGGACCGCGCAGCGTCTTGTGCGTGGTCGTGGTGACGACGTCGGCGAGAGGAACGGGCGACGGATGGAAGCCAGTGGCGACGAGTCCCGCGAAGTGCGCCATGTCGACCATGAACAGCGCGCCAATCTCCTTCGCAACCTCGGCGAACGGTGCGAAGTCGATGATGCGCGCGTACGCGCTCGCACCAGCGATGATCAGCTTCGGGCGTTCTCGGCGCGCAATCTCCTGCATCTTGCCGTAGTCGATGCGCCCATCGTCGTTCACGCCGTAGTGCGATGCGTTGTAGAGGAGCCCCGAGAAATTCACCGGCGACCCGTGCGTCAGATGTCCACCCTGCGAGAGATCGAGACCGAGGATCTTGTCGCCCGGTTTGAGAAACGCGAGCATCACTGCCGCATTCGCCTGCGCGCCGGAGTGCGGCTGCACGTTCGCGTGATCGGCGCCAAA
>JBDTJH010000028.1:0-9499 GCA_039935955.1 Gemmatimonadaceae bacterium | reverse complement strand
TCGATCAACTGCTCGAAGCCGGTGTCCATTTCGGACACCAGACCCGCCGCTGGAACCCGAAGATGCGCAGGTACATCTTCGCCGAGCGCAACGGGATCCACATCATCGATCTGCAGAAGACCCTTCGGCAGCTCGAGCTCGCGCAGAAGCTCGTGCGCGATGCGGTGCTGCGCGGCGAGAACATCCTCTTCGTCTGCACCAAGCGCCAGCTGAAGGGGATCGTCCAGGCCGAGGCCGAGCGCTGCGGTGCGATGTTCGTCACGGAGCGCTGGCTCGGCGGCATGCTCACCAACTTCCAGACGGTCAAGAAGCAGATCCGACGTCTGAAGGATCTCGAGGCCGGCAGCGAAGAGGGCGGCGACTTCCAGAATTACACGAAGAAAGAGCAGCTCATGATGTCCCGTGAGCTCGAGAAGCTGAACAAGTATCTCTCGGGCATCAAGAACATGGGGCGTCTCCCCGGCTTGCTGTTCATCGTCGATTCGAAGAAGGAAAAGATCGCCGTCACGGAAGCGAACAAGCTCGGCCTGCCGATCGTCGCCATCGTCGACACGAACGCCGATCCCGATCTCATCTCCGTGCCGATCGCCGGCAACGACGATGCGATTCGCTCGGTGGAGCTGATCACGAAGGCGATTGCGGACACGATCGCCGAGGCACGCCGCGAGGCGCCGAAGCGCGAAGAGTCCGAAGATGGCGAGGAAGGGCAGACGACGTACAGCTCCGATCGCGGAACCGAGCCCGCTGAGGAGGGCGAGAAGCGTCGCCGCAAGCGGCCCCGCCGGCGTGCGAAGCCCGAGGCAATCGCAGCCCGCCTGAACGTAGGCGGAGCGCCTGCGGATGCTCCGGATGCAGCAGCGCCGCCAGCAGACGAGGCAGCGGCGGAGTAAGGTCGTGCCGGAGTAGTGTCCGGACAGCCTTCGAAGTAAACTGAGACGCCGCCGGCCCCGCCGGCGGCGTTCTCGTGAGAGACACATGATTGATGCGGCCGCGCGGGGACTTGCGGCTGCCCGAGACCAGAACACGCTGATCGCGTGAAGGATTGAAAATGGCAACGACGACCGCAACCGCAGCCGGCGATGGAAATAAAGATCCGAAGTTCACCGCAAAGCACGTACAGGAGCTGCGCCAGAAGAGCGGCGCTGGCATGATGGACGCCAAGCGCGCACTCGAAGAGGCGGGCGGCGACATGGAGAAGGCGGGAGAGCTGCTCCGCGCCAAGGGCATCGCGAAGGCCGAGAAGCGCTCGGACCGCACCGCGAGCGAGGGCCGTGTCGGCAGCTACATCCACCACAACGGCAAGGTGGGCGTGCTCGTCGAGGTGAATTCCGAGACGGACTTCGTCTCCGGCACCGATGAGTTCAAGGAGCTCGTGCGCGAGATCGCGCTGCACATCGCGAGCGCCGCGCCGCTGGCCGTCGATCGCGACGGCATTCCGGCGGAAGAGGTCGAGCGCGAGCGGCGCATCGCCGAGCAGCAGTTCGCCGAGAGCGGCAAGCCCGAGTCGCTGCGCGAGAAGATCGTGCAGGGGAAGGTCGACTCGTACTACAAGCAACACACGTTGATGTCGCAGGAGTACGTTCGAGACAACAAGAAGACGATCGGCGATCTCGTGAAGGAGCTCTCGGCGAAGGTCGGTGAGAACATCGTCGTCAAGCGCTTCGCCCGCTTTCAGCTGGGGCAGGAGTAATCGCCGGCGTGGCGCCGCTCAAGTATCCGAGCGTGCTGCTCAAGCTCTCCGGTGAAGCACTCGCCGGAGAGCGTACTACCGGTTTCGACTTCGACGTCCTCGATCGCCTCGCAGGGGAGATCAAGGACGTCGTCGCGATGGGGACGCGCGTCGGCGTCGTCATCGGTGGCGGCAATATCGTGCGCGGTGCGCAGCTCTCGAAGATGGGAATGGACCGCGTCGGCGCCGACTACATGGGAATGCTCGGTACCGTGATCAATGCGCTCGCAATGCAGGACGTGCTCGAGAAGAAGAACATCGACACGCGCGTCATGACGGCAATCCGCATGGAGGAGATCGCGGAGCCGTACATCCGCCGCCGCGCCCAGCGCCATCTCGACAAGGGACGCGTCGTGATCTTCGCCGGCGGTACGGGCAACCCGTATTTCTCGACGGACACCGCGGCGGTGCTGCGGGGTATCCAGATGAAGGCGGACGTCATCATCAAGGCGACGAGCGTCGACGGCGTGTATTCTGCAGATCCGAAGAAGGACAAGAACGCGACGATGTACGAGACGATATCGTACAAGGAAGTGATTCGCGACGAGCTCGCGGTGATGGATCAGACCGCGATCACGCTCTGCCGCGAAAACTCGATGCCCCTGATCGTCCTCAACATTTCACGCCCGGGCTCCGTCGCCAGCGCAATACGCGGCGATCGGGTGGGCACACTCGTCCAATGAGCACGATTCCGCAGTTCGTCAAAGACGCGCGCGCCGGCATGGATAAGGCGCTCGAGAGCTCCCGCAAGGAATTCTCATCGATCCGCAGCGGCAAGGCGTCGACCACGCTGCTCGACACCATTCGCGTGGATGCGTACGGACAGTCGATGCCGATGTCGCAGGTGGGCAGCGTCTCGGCTCCCGAGGCGCGGCTGCTCACGATCACTCCGTGGGACAAGGGGCTGACGCAGGCGATCGAGAAGGCGATCCGCGATTCGGATCTCGGACTCAACCCGATGAGCCAGGGCGGTGTGATCCGCGTGCCGCTTCCCTCGCTCAACGAAGAGCGGCGCAAGGAGCTCGTGAAGGTCGTGCATCGCCTGGCCGAGGAAGGGCGCATTGGCGTTCGCCATGCGCGCACGGTCGCGCGCGACGCGATCAAGAAGCTCGACAAGGCTCCCGAGGACGACAAGAAGTCGGCCGACAAGGAGCTGCAGAAGCTGCACGATGAGCACATCGCGAAACTCGAAGAGATGTTGAAGTCGAAGGAAGCCGAAATCATGGAAGTGTAGGTCCGCTTCTGATGACGACACTCTTCGGCTGCATGCGGGTCGCGCAATGAAGGCGCCGGAGATGCTCGCTCGGATTCGAGAGAACGGCGCGATCCCGCGGCACATCGCGATCATCATGGACGGCAACGGCCGCTGGGCGCGCGAGCGCAGCCTTCCTCGCCCGCTCGGCCACCGCTCCGGAATGAAGTCGGTGCGCGAGGTCGTGGAAGGGGCGATCGAGGCCGGCGTCGAGGTGCTCTCGCTCTTTGCCTTCTCGCAGGAGAACTGGCAGCGGCCTGCGACCGAGATCCAGGCGCTGATGTCGCTGCTCGAGGAGTACATCGCGCGCGAGGCCGCCGAGCTTTCGGAGCAAGGGGTGCGCGTGCAGGTGCTCGGCGATCTCTCGCGCCTCACGCCGGCGGCCGACGCCGCGGCGAGGACGCTGATCGCGACTACGGCGCACAACGACCGGCTGTTGCTCAACCTCTTCATCTCGTATGGCAGCCGCGCCGAGATCGTGCGCGCGGCGCAGCTGCTTGCGGAGGATGTGCGCACGGGGCGGATCGAGCCGTCGGCGATCGATGAGAGCGCGGTGGCGGAGCGGCTTTTCACTGCCGGAGTGCCCGATCCCGATCTGCTGATTCGCACGTCGGGCGAGCAGCGCCTCTCGAATTTCATGCTCTGGCAGCTCGCGTACGCGGAGCTTTACATGTCTCCGGTGCTCTGGCCGAACTTCCGGCGCGTCGAGCTGTTCGAGGCGATCCTCGACTTCCAGAGCCGCGACCGCCGCTTCGGCCGCGTCTCCGCGTAGTGGCGCTCTCCAATCTCGCGGCGCGCGTACTCGTGGCCGTCGTCGCGATCCCGGTCATCATCGGCGCGGTGTACGTCGGTGGCATCGTGCTCGCAGTGACGCTCGGCATCGTCTCAGCGCTCGCGGCCCGCGAGCTATTCGGCATCGCGAAGGCCGGTGGCTACACGCCGCTTTCGCGCTCCGGAACCGTGGGCGCATTCCTGCTCCCGATCGGCGTGCACTTCTTTCGCACGGGATTGTTCATTCCGCCGGAGATCGCGCTCGGCGCGGTCGTCATCATCGCGGTGTTCACGGTCGCGCTCTTCCGGCGCACGTCGGAGCAACATCCGCTCGGCGCTGCCGCGGTGACGTTACTCGGCGTGATCTACACGGCTGGCTTTCTGTCGTTCGCGTACGCACTGCGCTATCACAACTACGTGGTGACGGCCGAGGCGGGGAGCGCGCTCGTGCTCTATCCGTTCGTACTCACGTGGATCTCGGATACCGCGGGCTACTTCGTCGGACGCGCGCTCGGGAAGTCGAAGCTGATGCCGAGCGTGAGTCCGGGAAAGACGCGCGCGGGCGCGGTTGGCGCGCTGCTGGTCTGCATGCTCGCGAGCTGGGCGTACGCGCACTGGGTGCTCGTGCCGTACGCGAGTCTCGGGATGCGTACGGCGACGGCGCTCGTTCTCGGCGCGCTCATCGGCGCATCGGTGCAGATCGGAGATCTCGTGGAGTCGCTGCTCAAGCGCGAAGGGAATGTGAAGGACAGCTCGCATCTCATCCCCGGACACGGTGGAGTGCTCGACCGGATCGACGGAATGCTCTTCGCGCTCCCGGTCGCGTACTTCCTCTTCACGTTCCCGCACGTGCTTCTCTTCAAGCCCCGATGACCGCGCGCGGCGTTGCGGTGCTCGGTTCGACGGGATCGGTGGGGACGACGGCGCTCCGCGTGCTCGCGCGCCATGGCGATCGCTTTCGCGTCGCGGCGCTGACGGCGTTCTCGAACACCGAGCTGCTCGCCGCGCAGGCGGCCGAGTTCAAGCCCTCGTTCGTCGGCGTGTGCGCCAACGGTGCGAGGCCGCACCCGGGATGGACCGAGGGCGTGGAGTGCCTGGTCGAGGCTGCGACGCGGAGCGACGTGTCGATCGTGATCAATGCCATCGTCGGCGCAGCGGGGCTCGATGCGACGCTCGCAGCCGTGAGTGCAGGGAAACGCGTCGCGCTCGCGAACAAGGAGACGCTCGTGATGGCGGGCGCGCTCGTTGCGGAAGCGTGTGCGAAGGGCGGCGGCGAGCTCGTGCCGGTGGACAGCGAGCATAGCGCGATCCTGCAGTGTCTGGCGGGGCGCACGAGCGCGGAGGTGAAGCGCCTCGTGCTCACCGCGTCCGGCGGCCCCTTTCGCGAGTGGAGCTCCGAACGTCTCGCGAATGCGACGATCGCGGACGCGCTGCAGCATCCGACGTGGCGCATGGGAAAGAAGATATCGATCGACAGCGCGACGCTCGCCAACAAGGCGCTCGAGGTCATCGAGGCGCACTTTCTCTTCAGCCTGCCGTACGATCAGATCGAGGTCGTCGTGCATCCGCAGAGCATCGTGCATTCGTTCGTCGAGTTCGTCGATGGAAGCGTACTCGCGCAGCTGGGAACGCCGAGCATGGAGCTGCCCGTGCTCTACGCGCTCACGCATCCCGAGCGCGTATCAGACAACGCGATGCCCGCGTTCGATCCGGTCGGCTGGCCTGCGCTCACTTTCGAGCGCGTGCGCGCGGATGATTTTCCAGCGCTCGCGCAGGGACTTGCGGCGGGTCGGCGAGGCGGCGCGGCTCCTGCAGTGTTCAACGCCGCGAACGAGCAGGCGGTCGGTCTTTTCCTCGAAAATCGCATAAGGTTCATGGATATCGCGCGCGCGATCGAGAGTGCGCTCGACGCCTGTGGCGAAGGCCCGGCCGACACGCGCGCCGCGGTCATGACAGCCGACGCCGCGGCTCGGCGACACGTCTTGGAGAAGTTTGCATGCTAGAGTGGCTCCGCACCCCTGCCGCGATCGTGTTCGTCTTCGGGGTCGTGATCTTCGTTCACGAGCTCGGGCACTTCATCGCGGCGAAGCTCA
Source organism: Gemmatimonadaceae bacterium (assembly GCA_039935955.1). GTDB lineage: Bacteria > Gemmatimonadota > Gemmatimonadetes > Gemmatimonadales > Gemmatimonadaceae > FEN-1250. Next base: position 3,654 of record JBDTJH010000028.1, on the reverse strand, counting down.
TGGGCGTCTACGCGCCCCGCTTCTCGATCGGCTTCGGGCCGGCGCTGCTCAGCCACAAATGGGGCGAGACGGAGTACATCCTCGCCGCGCTCCCACTCGGCGGCTACGTGCGCATGGCCTCGCGCGAGGACGAGTCGATGGCCTTCCTCGAGGGCGGCAGCGAGACGCCGACCGAGGGCGACGCGGCTACGAGCGCGGGGGCGAATGGCGCGCCGGCGATACTCAGCGAGCAACAGAAGCCACGCTACTACGATCCCAACGCCATGGCGCCCTTCGGTCCGAAGCCGGTGCCGGAGCATCGCTGGCTCGAGTCCAAGTCGCTACTCGCGCGGCTGTTCATCATGCTCGCCGGCGTGACGATGAACTTCCTGCTCGGCTTCTTCATCATCGCGGGAGTCTTCATCACCGCAGGTGAGGTCGTGCACCAGACGCGCGAGATCGGCGACATCGCGGGCGTCTCCGCAACCGACAGCGCGTTTCACACACTCGCAGCAGGCGACACGATTCTCTCGGTGGACGGGCACGCCGTCGAGTCGTGGAACGACATCAGCGAGCGCATTAGCACCGACAGCGACGCGACGCTCGTAATTCGTACCAATCGTGGAACGACGACGATTCCGGTGCAGGACTCCGGCGCGCACTCACGGGTCGCGATAGGGGGAGCGGTGCTGCGCCCCTTTCTACCGGCCGTCATTGGCCAGGTCGTGAGCGGCAGGGCGGGAGATCGCGCGGGCATCAGGGTTGATGACAGCGTCGCCGCAGTGAACGGCGTTCCCGTGCGAGGCTGGTTCGGTCTCGTTCGCCAGATCGAATCGTCACCCGGAAAGACGCTCACTCTGAGCATTCTGCGCGGAGGGAGCGCGCAGGAAGTGAAGGTGACGCCCGATTCCACTCCCGATGTCAATCCGATCACGCAACGAGATACGGTGCTCGGCAAAATCGGTGTCGGGATCAAGGATCTCGGTACGCATCATCCCATTCCCTTCGGCGACGCGATCAAGGGCGCGTGGCTCACGACGTGGGGGAATGCGGGACTGATCGTGCAGACGCTCCACCGGCTGATGACGGGACACCAGTCGGTGAAGGGCCTAGCCGGGCCGGTCGGTGTGGGTGTTCAGGCGGGGCAGGCCGCACAGCAGGGGTGGCAGTCGTTGCTCCTGCTGCTCGCGCTACTGAGCATCAATCTTGCCGTGGTGAATCTCGTACCGATCCCGATTCTCGACGGCGGTCAGATCCTGATCATGATCGCGGAGTCGATCAAGGGACATCCGCTTGCTTCGCGTACGCGTGTACTGTTGTTCTACAGCGGCTTCGCCGCGATCGTGCTTCTCTTCTCGATCGTCACCTTCAACGACATCACGATGCTCGTGAAGCGGATCTTCCACCTGTGAGCGCGCGCCTCGGCTTCATCGGCGCCGCAGCCGCGCTCGCGCTCGTGTGCGCGCCCTCGCGCGCGCGCGCGCAGGAGACCGCCTACCGCTTCGAGATCGCGAGCGTCGGAGACAGCACCGTCACGCTCTCGACCGAAAAGCACGAGTGGGTGCGAGCGGGGCAGAAGGGAATCGCCGTCGATCCGATGCGCCACGATGCGCTCGTCGCGCGCTTCATGATTCTGAAAGTGGACGTGGAGAAGAAACGGGCGCTCGCTGTCGTCACCGGGCAGACGACACAACTGACCCTGAATCACGTCGCGCTCATCGACCGCCCAAACAAGAAGTGGTATCAGCAGCCCACGCTGTGGATCGGCGCGGTCATCGGCGGTGTGATCGGAGCCGTCGCCGCGCACTAGGAAGTTGCGCGCCGACGGGCGCGCCAGTACGCAACACCCTTACTGGCAGATCAGCCGCACCCGCACGTGCGCCGGAGTGCCTGCGCTGATCGTCACGGCCCCCGAATAGTCCGCGCAGTACTTCGCCGAGACGTGCAAGGAGTACGTTCCCTCGGGCACGATCACCGGCGCGCCCGGCGGCACCTCGCCCGACGCTTGGTCGTGCCCGGCGCTCGAGAGCACGAAGCGCCCGCCCGACGGTGCCGCGTCGAGCGTAAAGGTGCCGCATCGCTTCGGCGTGAATTGCACCGTCGTCGTTCCCGTCTCGTTCACGCGTACATCGCGCGCATCGTGCGCCGATGCGCACGCGGCCGGCGCCGCGAGCGAAACGATCACATGGTGAACGCCGGCCGAGATCGACTGCGAGTGCCACGTGCCGCGGCCGACCACCGCGCCATCGACGTTGATCGTCGCATCCGCCGGTCCGGCCACACGCAGCACGCGCTCGGCTGCCTTCACCACCGCCTTTCGCGCTGCGGCGGCGCGCGTCGCGCGAGCGCCCGCGGCGGCGATCGAGTCACGCTGTGCGCTGTCGGACGATGCGCGGGGGACCAACGTCGGTGCAACCGGAGGAGTTTCGGTTGCGGCAGCGACAGTCGAGTCGCGCGTTAGCGCGTCGTGCCGCTCGTCGCGACTCTTCATCGCGTTCAAACCGAAACCAGTCGCGATGAGAATCAGCACTCCTGCGCCCACCGCAATCGTGCGCACGCGCGCCGACGGCCTCCGCTTCGGCTTCGTGATCTCGAGTGCGGCGTTGCTGGTGGCCGGCGTCCGCATCACGACCGTCGGGTCGCCGTCGGGCGTGCTCGCGCGGCCGAGCAGCTGCACGAGCTCCGTGTGCAGCGCATCGCCGGTGGGATAGCGCTCCGCAGGATCTTTCGACAGACACTTCAGGATGACGTGCTCCATCCCGCGCGACAGCGCCGGATTGAAAGAGCGCGGTCGCGGCGCGGGCTCTTCGATGTGCTGCCGCGCGATCTCGTACCAATCCTCGCCCTGGAAGGGGAGCACGCCCGTGGCCGCCTTGAAGAGCGTGACGCCGAGCGAATAAATGTCGGCGCGGCCATCCAGCGTTTGTCCGCGCGCCTGTTCCGGCGAGAAGTACTGCGGCGTGCCGACGACCATGTTGGTGCCGGTCTGCTCCGTGTAGCCGGAGAGGGCGCGCGCGATGCCGAAGTCGGCGACGATCGCGTTGCCGTGATCGTCGTAGAGCACGTTGTCGGTCTTGATGTCGCGATGGATCACGCCCTCGCGATGCGCGAACGCAAGCGCGGCGGACACGTCCATGCCGAGCCGGATCAGGAGCGTCTCGGGAAGCGTCCCCATGATGCGGAGCCGGTCGTCGAGCCCGGTGGGGAGAAAGTCCATCACGAAATACACGGCGGTGTCCTCGCGGCCGACGGCGAGGATCCGGATGATGTTCGGATGGCGCAGCTTGGCCGCCGTCGCGGCCTCCGTGCGGAAGCGCGTCTCGAAGGCCTCTTCGCCCGCGTACTGGGGCTTGAGGATCTTGATCGCGACGGGGATGTCGAGCTCGGGGTCGTAGCCCTTGTAAACCCAGGCAAAGCCCCCGGATCCGACGTTCGAGTCGACACGAAAGCGGCCGAGATGACGACCGAGATAGCGCTCAGGCAATAGGAGCCTTTACAGAGGTCAAGACGTCCGTTAACTTATGACGACTCAACGCAATAGGCGCACAGTGCGCACTGGTACGTTCGGAGAATATACCGCATGGCGTTCGCAAAAGCACCAATCATCGAGAAGTACAAGTCGCACGAAACCGACACGGGCTCGACGAAGCTGCAGGTCGCGCTGTTGACGGAGCG
>JBDTJH010000027.1:0-3358 GCA_039935955.1 Gemmatimonadaceae bacterium | reverse complement strand
CCGCGACGGCGCTGCTGCAGGTCACCCGCGTCGCGCGCGCTCGAGGTGTCGCAGATACCGTCGTTCGCGCGCTCGTCGCCCGACACATCCACTCTCGCCAGCTCGGCATCCTTGGCGATCCAACGGTAAACGTCCTCGAGCTCAATCTCGCGCTCGACAGCCTCCTTCCGCGCCAGCCGGGCGCACGTCAATGAGCGCGCTGTCACGACTTCACAACGTCCCGCGCGCTCGACGCACGACATCGCGATCGTCACCTCACTCGCAGTCACTCTCTGAGGACGTGAGCTGACGACTCCACTCGACACACACGGCATGCCGTACGACGGCGTGGGGGCTGATTCCCTTCAGCCTCCGCGCCCGCGCGCGCGTGGACGTCTCAGTGTGTACATCGGCTCGGCCGCCGGCGTCGGGAAGACGTGCCGGATGCTGGCCGAAGCGCACGGGCTAGTCGAGCGGAAAGTCGATGTCGTGATCGGCTTCATCGAGACCCACGGGCGCACGGAGACCGCGGCGCTCGTGGTGGCGCTCGAGATCGTCCCGCGCAGGCAGGTGAGCTACCGCGGCGTGGTCCTCGAGGAGATGGACGTCGACGCAATCGTTGCCCGACGTCCGCAGGTTGCGCTCGTCGACGAGCTCGCGCACACCAACGTTCCCGGCTCCAAGCATCACAAGCGGTGGGAGGACGTGCTCGAGCTGCTCGACGCGGGTATCGACGTCGTCACCGCGGTCAACGTGCAGCATCTCGAGTCGCTCAACGACGTCGTCGCGCGCACCCTCGGCGTCACCGTGCGCGAGACGGTTCCCGACTGGGTCGTCGCACGCGCCGACCGCGTGGTGAACATCGATCTCGCGGCCGAGGATCTGCGGCAGCGGCTGATCGACGGGAAAATCTACGGACGCGACAAGGTGCCGGCGGCGCTCGCCAACTTCTTCACCGAAGAGAATCTCACCACGCTCCGCGAGCTCGCGCTGCGCGAGGTCGCGAGCTCAGTCGATCGCACGAGGGAGGATATCGTGCGTCGCGAGGGGGGTACGGCGCTGCCGCCGCGCACGGCGGATCGCATCGTCGTCGCGATGGCGAGCAACCCGCCGCAGACCGCCATGCTCCTTCGCAAGGCGAGTCGCATCGCCGGCCGTCTCAACACCGACTGGTACTGCGTTTACGTGCAGACACCCGACGAGCGCGCCGACCGCATCGATGCGACCGTGCAGCGGCATCTCGTCGACAACATCCAGCTCGCACAGTCGATGGGGGCCGACGTCGTGAAGATCGAGGACGCGAACGTCGCGCCGGCGATCTGCCGCTTCGCGCGCGAGCACGGCGTATCACTGCTCATCGTCGGGCAGAGCACGCGGCCATGGTGGCACAGGCTGCTTCGCGGCTCCGTAGTCGACGCGCTGCTGCACAACGATCTCGGACTGGACGTGCTCGTCGTCGCGTTCGGCGACTCGCGAGAGGAAAAATAGATGAAGGTCAGCCAGCGGCTATATCTCGCGGTCGTCCCTGCCATCCTTGGCGTATTCACCGTTGCCGCGCTCGCGTACTTCGGGCAGTACGCGCGCACGGCGCCAGAGGCGCTCGTGGTCGTCGCCATCGTCGCGACGGTCACCTCGCTGGTGGTCGCGTGGCGCAACACGCGCTACGTCGCGCAGCGCATCGAGCAGCTCGCCGGCGAGGCACGGCAGAATCGCACCGCACACACCGACGAGTTCGACGACATCGCGCTCGGCGTACGCGCTGCGCGCGCACTCGCCGAAGAACGCACGGCGACGTACGTGCGCTTGCTCACCGAGGTGTTGCGTGTGATGCCGGCGCGCCTCCAGGAGTCGCAGCTGCCGCTCCACATTCTGCTCGACAGCCCGTTCGGTGAGCTCAACGACAATCAGGAAGAGCTCCTCGGCGCCGCGCAGAGCGCCGTGGAGGCGGCAGACCTCGAGATCCGCCGACTGCGCAAGCTTCTCGATCTCGAGCGTGGTGCGGTGACGTTCGTCATCAAGCCGGTCGGGATGATCGAGCTGATGCGCGCGCCGCTCGCGATCGCGGCCGCGCGCGCGGACAAGCGAAGCGTGGGCCACGAGTGGAACGTGCCGCCGACGATGCCCCGCGTGCTCGTCGACCTCTCGCATGTGCAGGAGGCGCTCACGAGCGCGCTCGGCCGCGCGATCGATGCGACGGCAGAGGGCGAACGCGTTGTGCTCTCCGTCGCCGAGTCCGCGGACGGCGAGTTCGTGACCGTCACCATCGCGCACGGCGCGCACGCGGTCGAGCTTTCGTCGGAGTCGCTGCTCGCCGAGAGGACGATCTCGCTTCAGGGCGGCTCGCTGCGCGACGACAATGGTTTAACGGAAATCAAACTATCCGCGGAGCGCCTCCGCGCCCCGGGCGGAGTGCGCGCCTAGAACCAGCGGCCTACGCGAACGAACACTGCGCCGCGATGCAGGCTGTTGTAACCATATTCCGCGCGAATGGGACCGACCGGGGTATCGATGCCGAGCCCCGTGCGCGCGCCGAAGATCCAGCCACGGGTCGGGATGAGATCGCCGCCGGTCACCATCGAGCCCTCGGCAAGCTCGAGCCGCAGGAGCAGCGGGCCGAGCACGTGATAGGTGAAGAGCGTCGACGCGTACGCCTCGCGATCTCCACGCCGCTCTCCAATGTGCAGCCCGGGGAATCCTTCGTCGCCGCCGAGCGTGTAGGAGAGCTGCTGCGGAAGTCGATCGCCCCATCCGTAGCGTATGCGAGGCGTCACGTTCAGATCGCCGACCACCAGCGGCCACATCGCATCCGCATTCGCCCTGCTGAACACCGAAGTCCATTGAACGTTGAGATCGACGAGTCGCTTTCCCTGACGGTCGACGTGATAGGTGCTGCCGCCGAGCCCCAGCGCCTTCGCGTTCGCGCGCGTCGAGTCGTGCCACGCGGTGCCCGTGACTCCTGCCTGGAACCACCATCGACTGTGATACTCGTGCTCGTATCCCGCAAGCACATCGAGCTCGCGCGTCGACATCTTCGCGAGCTCGTGGCCGTCGGTGTCGAAGCGGCGGATGTCCTCGTGACCCAGCTCCACCGAGAGTAGCGGATTGAAGAGCCGGCGATCGAGCAGTTGGTTGCTGCGCAGCTCGAACTGCAGCGCGTCACGGAGAGTTCCGATGCGCGCGACAGCGCTCCCCTCGATCGGCATACCGAGCAGGCGGTGGTCGCTGTAGCCGAGCCATGCGCGTCCGCCGAGTTCCCGGTCGTACGCGAGCCCGAGCCCGCCGCTGCGCGAAGGCTGACGCTGCACGGTGAGATCGAAGGAGACCGTATCCGCCGAGCCGTGCGGATTGAGCCACACCGCCGCGAAGCGCTCGGAGCTCG
>JBDTJH010000026.1:0-9151 GCA_039935955.1 Gemmatimonadaceae bacterium | reverse complement strand
AGGTCGCACGCCTCGTCCGCATTCGCGAGGTTCACCGTCGGCGGCAGCCAGTCGTTCGTCATCGCCAGCGCGCAGATCCCCGCCTCGATCGCGCCGCTCGCGCCGAGCGCGTGGCCGTAGTAGCCCTTCGTGCCGCTCACCGGAATCGAGTACGCGCGCTCGCCGAACACCTGCTTGATCGCGAGCGTCTCCGTGCTGTCGTTGAGCGGTGTGGAACTCCCGTGCGCATTCACGTAGCCCACCTCGCTCGCACTTACCCCCGCATCTTCCAACGCGCGGCGCATCGAGCGCGCCGCCTGTGTGCCGTCGGGGCGCGGCGCCGTCATGTGGTACGCGTCGTTCGACATGCCGAAGCCCGCGATCTCGCCGTAGATCTTCGCCCCGCGCGCGATCGCCCGCGACCGCTCCTCGAGCACCAGCACAGACGCGCCCTCGCCCATCACGAAGCCGTCGCGATCCTTGTCGAACGGGCGCGACGCCGTGCACGGATCGTCGTTGCGTGTGCTCATTGCGCGAATCAATGCGAACGCGCCGTAGCACAGCGGATAGAGCGGCGCCTCGGCGCCACCGCCCAGCATCACATCCGCGTAGCCATCGCGCACCTGCCGAAACGCCTCGCCGATCGCGATCGTCCCCGACGCGCAGCTCATCGCGTTGGTGGAGTTCGGGCCCATCACGCCAAACTCTATGGCGATGTTGCAGCTCGACGCGCCGCCGAACACCATCAGCGCGAGCGCGGGGTCTACATCCTTCACGCTTCCCGTATAGAACACGCTGCACTGCTCCTCGGCGTAGCCGACGCCGCCCAGCGCTGTGCCCATCATCGCGCCGATCCGCTCGCGATCCTCTGCGGCGAGATTTATCTCCGAATCCTCTAGAGCGAGCCGCGCAGCGGCAACGGAGAACTGCCCGAAGCGATCGAGGCGCTTCGTGCGCTTGGCCTCGAGGAAATCGGCGGGATCGAAATTGTCGACCTGCGCGGCGAGCCGGCTGCGGAAGAGCGAAGAGTCGAAGCGTGAGATCTCGCGCACCTTCGACCGCTGCGCGCGCAGCCCCTCCCACAGCCCATCCGCCGTGAGGCCGATTGGCGTGATGGCACCAAGTCCAGTGATTACGACGCGACGTCTTTCCATAATGCTACTGCCCTCTCGAGGTGCCGGGACCACGCTCGGCCACGGCTGCGAGTCCTGCCAGCGTGCGAGATGCGATCCCGTGAACGAACACAGGTCCGATTACGGCCTTTGCGGCGGTGACGCCAACCAGCGGCCATCCTGGTCCATTCCACAAGTGCACGATGCGTACTCGCGTCGCGTCGCCCTCCGCTGCAAAGCTCCATTCGACTTCCATTCCCTTCGTGATACCCGCGACATGACGAAAGCGCACGTTCGGCTCGGTCTCGCTGACTGACATTTGTGACAACCACCAGGTCGGCCAGCGAACCGAACCGAACGGCCGCCACGCCGCCATCTCGACGAGACCGCCGCCGTCGCTCGCGCGCTTTTGAAATCGCACCCACCGGTAGTGCGGCAGATGCTCGGGCCAGCGGTCTACTTCCCGCGCGAACTCGAAGATGCGAAGCAGCGGGGCGCGGACGAGCAGCTCATCCACCGTACGCATTCGACTCTTACCCGGCATGGGGCCCAGGTCGAAGGGCGCGATCGTAGGGCGAGCGGTAGCTGTCATGTGCTGAGCGTTCCGGGAAGCCATGATACAGTCGTGCGAAAGCCGAGGTGGCGGCGCGCGACGGCGGGCTGGGCCGTCGCACGCTTCACGAGCTGCGTCAACTCGCCAGGGGTAAAGCCGCGCAGCACGGAGACGACGCCGTCGTGGCGGCTCACGGGGTGAAAACCGAGCGGGTACGAGGCGAGCCAGATGCCGGCGGCGGCGAGCCAGCTGCGGCGAATGTCGCTGACGATTACACGCACGCGCGCGACGCGGTCGAGCTCCCGAAGCACGGCGATCGCATTTGGAGCCTCGAAATGATGCAATGTCTGCGAGCAGATGACGATGTCGACACTCTTTGAGGCTATCGGCAGCGAGAGTGCGTCGGCGCAGATAGGAACGAGGCCGCTCGCGCGTGCATCGCGCAGGAGCGAGAAGCTGATGTCGAGGCCGAACGCCGTGAGCGTCGTCCCACGAGCGCGCCACGTCTGGTGAACGCCGGCAGGGATGTCGCCGCTCCCGGTGCCGACGTCGAGCAGCGAGAGCGACTGCGCGCTCGTCGCATCGAGCGCCGCCGCGAGCTCCAGCTGCACGGCGCGCGAGCCGCCGAAGATGGTGTTCGCGCGCGCGACATCCGCATGCGAGCGCGCGCGCAGGCGATCGTCCACCGTCGGATCGTCGAGGATCTCGTAGCCGCGGCGGCGCTGCGGTGTGAGGAGAGAGCTCATCGGAGCGTCAGCGCCCCAGCGCCGCGTAGCCGCCGCGATAGTAGAGCAGCGGGCTCCCTTCGTTCGCGGCCGTCGCGATGACAGCGCCGATGACGATCGTGTGATCGCCGGCGTCGTGGCGAGCGAGCATCTCGCATTCTATGACGTCGAGGCAGTCATCGAGAATTGGGGCGCCCGTGACGCCACGCGTGAATCCCACGCCGTCGAATCGATCCGGGTGCTCTTCGGCGAAGCGTCGTGCAAGCGGCTCCTGTTTGGAGTTCAGGATGTTGACCGCGAATTGCGACGCCGAATTTCCGGTGCCGAGCACGTCGTGGAGCGACGCGGCCTTTCCGATGCACACCTGCACGAGCGGCGGCTCCAGACTCACCGAGGAGAAGGCGGTGACCGTCATGCCGTGATCGTTGTGCTCGAAATCGCGCACGGTGACGACGGTGACACCGCTGGCGAAGCGGCCGAGCACGCTACGAAAGGTTGCAGGATCGATTGTGGAGAGAGCCATGGCTACGGCGATTGTGGAAGCGGCGAGTTTCTGGACCTCAGAACGTTGCCGAAGATCAGCTTTGCCAGATAGCCTGGGCGTAGCACTTCACGTGCGGGGATGAAGTCGCCAGCGACGCCGACGAAGAGATCCGCCATGGCGGGAGTCGCTTCGAGGGTCGAGGCGGCACGGTCGAGAAGCCACGGTGCGCCGACCGCGAGCGCGACGAGCCGCTCGATGGCCCACTTGCCGCGGAACACTCGGCGTCGCGCGCGGTCGTACTCGCGGAGCGCCGCATTGGCATCGCGCGGGCGATCAGCGGCGAGTGACTCCAACGCGAAGGGAGCGAGGAGCTCGCCCCCTCTGAGCGCGGCGTAGATGCCCTCGCCGGTGAAGGGGTCGAAGAAGTCCGCCGCGTCTCCCACGAGCGCGACGCCGCGGTCCCACGCGCGCGTCGCGTGCGACGCGAAGGGGCCGGTCACGCGCACGGTCGTCGCACGCTCGGCGTTCGCCATGCGTGACGCGAGATGCGGGCGTGCCGCGATCCATCGCTCCAGGAAAGCGCCCGGATTTCCGGCGACGTTGTCGCGCACACTGGCGCGCGGCACGACGACGGCGACGTTCGTCAGCCCGTGGCCGACGTCGGCGAAGCCCACATACCCCTCGCGCTCGACGTGCATCTCGCCGAAGTCGGTGATCCCGTCGACATCGCGATAGTGGCCGATGAAGGCGAGTCTCCGCGGTCCGAAGGTCTGTCGCGCGACGCCTATGCGGCGCGCGATGGTCGAGCGGAGCCCGTCAGCGCCGATGACGAGGCGAGCGCGGATGTCGCGCGTCCCGTCGGAATCGGAGCGGACGCGCACGCCGCACACCGCTTTTCGTGAATTTCTTAGTACTGAGATAACCTGCTCGCCTTCGCGCACGATCGCGCCAGCAGCGCGCGCACGGTCGAGGAGGATCGTGTCGAGCACGGGTCGCCGCAGGGCGAGGCCGCGGTCGCGGAAGGCGTGGAAGCCGTGCGCCGCGGCAAATTCCCCACGGATGCGCGCTCCGTTCGGCGCGCGGATCACCATCCCCGCGAGATGCGCGGCCCCCGCAGACTCGCACGCCACGAGGGCGCCCATGGCCGACAGAATCCGGGATGCTTCAGGACTGAGATATTCTGCGCAGGGCTTCTCGCGCGGGAAGCGCGCGCGGTCGAGAATCACCACGTGTGCGCCCTCGCGCGCGAGATGCCACGCGGCGGAGCTCCCTGCGGGGCCGGCGCCCACCACGAGCACGTCGATCTCGCCGCGCGTGCTCACGACGCGCAGCTCACGAGAACGAGCGGCTCAGCCGCTGGAAGACTCCCATGTAGCGCCAGTGCGGCCGCGGCAGCCGCAGCGCGGACGCGAGGCGCGTCAGATGCGGAAGGAGCGCTGAGCGCGAGTCCGCCGAGAACATGAAGCGTGGATACTTCGCGGCGAAGGCACGAAGGCGCACGAGCGTCGCGTCCATCTCCAGCTCGGACGAGAAGTAGAACTTCGGCACGAGCAGCGGATCACCGCGCGGCACGACGCCCTCGTCCATCGCGATGTTGTGCAGCGTCGTCCCGGGATACACGCGCAGTCCCACCGTGAGGTAGACAGCGTCGCCGCGATCGAGCCGCCACGCAGCGAACGTCAGCGTCTCCTCGAGCGTGGCCGGTGTCTCCCCCGGGCCCCCGATGAGGAAGATCCAGAGCACGCCCATCCCCGCGCCCTCGACATTCTCAGCCACACGCCGCAGCTGCGCGACGTCGAAGCCCTTCTGCAGCTTCTCGAGCACCGGATCGCTCGCGCTTTCGGCCGTGATGCCGAGCCACTTGAAGCCGGCCTTGTGCATGAGCGAGAGCAGCTCGGGCGAGGCCGTGGCGGGGGTGAAGTTCGTCGTGTCGAGATGCACGCGCAGATTGCGGCGCGCGATCGCCTCGCACACCGCCATCGCGTGGCGCGGCGGCGCGTTGAACGTCGAGTCGACGAACTCGAAGTGGCGGATGTGCGCCTCGGTTGCGAGCTCCTCGATCTCGTCGGCCACAAGCTCGGGCTCGCGCAGCCGATAGCCCCACCCTTCGACATTGAGGTAGGTGCAGTAGATGCACTTGAAGACGCAGCCGCGCTTCGTCTGGATCGGCACCGTGCCGCCGCGGCGCTCGTAGCGCTTGAGGTCGAGCCAGCGATGCATGTGCACCGGAGGCAGCGAGTCGAGATTGCCGTCGCCCGAGGGGGGCGTGAGCACGCGTCGTCCATCGACGCGCCGCACGACTCCGGGGATCGCGCCCGGCGTGCGCCCCGCCGCGAGCTCGGCGATGAGCGCCGGCGTCGCGCGCTCACCGTCGCCCGCCACCGCGTGCTCGACGCCGAGCTCAGCGCTCAACGCCTCCGGCGCGACGCCGAACGCGGCACCGCCCGCGATCACCTGCGCGTCGGGCGCGCTGACGCGCAGGGTGTCGAGCAGCGACGCGGCCGCCGGCGTGTAGTGCTGCAGCGCCACGAGATCGCTATTGTCGATGTTGCGCACCGACAGCCCGATGACATCGGGATGGAACTGCTCGACCGTTTCCCGCGCGAGGCGATGCGGATCGCGTGCGAAGCACAGGTCGAGCACGCGCACATCGTGTCCCGCGTGATCGAGCGCGGATGCAACGCAGGCGACGCCGTTCGGCACCACAGGCATTGGCTGGCGCTCGCGATTCGCGCTCACAAGCAGAATCTTCGGTCGCGACGTCATGACGCGCTCGCTATCGCGGCTGCTCGAACGCCATAAGGGCGCCTGCGGCCACGAGTGCTCCGACCAATGTGCACGCGGCGTTGACGCCGTCGTTGTTCAGCCATCCAATTCCCCCCGCGCGCTCGGTTGCCATGCCGCAGTCGTGCACCAGGCGCTCCGTCGCACTCTCACAATGCGCGCAAAATCGCCGTGACTGCCAGAGCGCGCCGCTGATCGAATCTACGAGCGCTCCGCAGATCCCGCCGATTGATACAGCGAGCGCGACACGCGCGCTCCCGGGAGTTGTACCTTGCACCAACCACGCCGCGAGCGCGATGAACAGCGTGCCGGAAGCCATCGCTGCTAAACCGAGTTCGCTCACCCCACCGGAAGTACCGGTCGGCACTACGCGCCAGGTCGTGATCATGCGCGGCGGCGACTTCGAAAGCATCCCGATCTCAGTGCCCCACGTGTCCGATGCAGACGCCGCGAGCGCGCCCGCGCCCGCGGCGATCCAGATTGCGGAGGGCTGAGTGAGCTGGAGCGCTGCCGCGACGGCAAAGACGGCACCATTTGCGAAGACCTGCGTCGCGTCGCGAGCGCCCGCCTTCTCGACGATGCTGCCGGCCCGTTGCGCCTTTAACCGAGCGCCGACGCGGCTCAGCAGCGAGGACGAGACGAAATAGACGATGAGCAGCATGCCCCAGGACCAACCTGCTGCGATCGCCACGGTACCGATGAGGAGCGCCGCGAAGGCGCCGGAGCGGCTGAGCGAGCCAGTGCTCCACGCGGCAATCGCAATCGCGGCAGCGACGAGCGCGCCGGCGATCACCCGTTCGATCACTCCTCCGAGCGAGCGACCTCTTCGTTCATCAACGCCTTCAGAATCTTCCGGCGCAGCGTTGGCGGCGCGCGCTCGATGACCGCGCGCTTCTCCATGAATCGAAGGAACACCCGCTCGTACTCGAAGTGCGGGAAACACCCCCGACATTCGGCGAGATGCGCCCGGATCTGCTCATCCACATCAGGGGTGAGCTCGCCGTCGAGAAACTCGTAGAGCTTCTCCATCGTGCGCTGGCAGGGCGACTGTTCGTCTGAGGGACAGGTAGACATGGACGGCTCGTGCGGATGTGCTAAAGCGCGCAGGGCGCGGATCAAGTCGCGGAGCAAACCCCGGGTGCCAAACTGCCTCCGGCTGCTACGAATTTAAGGCCTGGAAACGCCTCCTGGTTCCCGCCAACTGCTTGAAGCGCTCCTGCCATGAGATTAGCTTCTTCCCAGCCCTCCGTCGCCCCTTCCCAACACATGTCCACGACCGTCGACGCGCTCCTCCCGCTCAGCTTTCTAGAGGCGGTGCGCAACGTCGATAGCCCCGATGGCGATCTTGACGCGGAGTTCGTTCCAGAACTCCGTAACAAACGTCTCGGCCTGAGTGATACCGTGTACGCGCAGATCAAGCGCTACACCGACGCCGCGCGCCGCAAGGAGCGCCCGGTGTACGACGAGGCCGTTGGTCTGGCGCGGCTCATTGGGCGCCGTCCGGATGCCGAGGCAGTTTTCCGGGCCGCGGGCCGCTACCTGGCGATGCAGACCTACCTGAGCATCCCCGCGCCGACGCGCCGCATGATCACTATCCTGCCGGCGATCCTCTCGCGCCCGATCGCGCTTCGCCACGTCGAGCGCATCGCGACGCGATTTCTGAACGGGAAGATTCGCCGAAGCGGGTCGTTTCTCACCCTCGAGGTCGCACGCTCGGCTACGCTCGACAGCTCGCCACGCGGTGCCGGGTGCACGTACTACGAGGCCGTGCTCCAGGAGCTCCTCCGCCTCCTCGGCGCGAGCGGCGGAGCGGTGAATCATGTGCGCTGTGCCGGCAAGGGCGAGGGGATGTGCGAGTGGCGCGCCGAGTGGCGGTCGATCAGCCATTGACCGCGCCGGGACGCCGATGACAATTACCGTCACGCCGTTTCTGATGTTCGAGGGTCGCGCCGAGGAGGCGATGACGCTGTACGTCTCGCTCTTCACCGACGGAAGGGTGCTGGAGCTCGTACGCCATCCGGGCACGGATGCCACGGAAGGACCAATCCTGCGCGCGCGCTTCTCGATCGCCGGACGGGACATCTTCTGTAGCGACAGCGCCGTGACGCACGCATTCACCTTCACCCCGTCGACCTCGCTCTTCGTGGACTTCGACACGGAAGAAGAGTTGATTCGTGTGCTCGCGGGGCTAAGCGAGGAATGCGTGACGCGGATGAAGCTCGACAATTACGGGTTCAGCCGGCTGTTCGCGTGGATCGATGACTGTTTCGGCGTCTCCTGGCAGCTCAACCTGCCGTAGCGCCGCCTCTTCGAACGAGAAGGATTTTCACATGCTCACACCAGAGACTCTGCCGGCCCTCCAGCGCGCGCTTGCCGAGGCGAAGCTCGATGGCTGGCTGCTGTTCGACTTTCAGGGGGCGAATCCGATCGCATCCGGCGCGCTCGCGCTCGACGGGATGGTGACGCGGCGCGTCTTCGCGTGGGTGCCGCGCGACGGCGTGCCGGTGGCGGTGACGCACGAGATCGAGCAGGGGCCGTGGCACCGCTGGCCGAAGGAGTGGACGCGCGTACGCTACGGAAGCTGGAAGGTGCTCGAGCAGACGCTGCATTCGCTCGTGAGCGGAAAGAAGGTCGCGATGGAGTATTCGCCCGGCGACGCGGTGCCGTATCTCGATCGCGTGCCTGGCGGCGTGCTCGAGATGGTGCGCGCGTCCGGCGCGGAGATCGTCTCGTCGGGTGCGCTCGTCTCGCAGTTCTACGCGATGTGGACGGACGCGCAGCTCGCGTCGCACAAACGCGCTGCGAAGATCGTCGCGGCAACGGCGCGCGCGGCGTTTGACGAAGCCGGGAAGCGCAGCCGCACGGAGAAGCCGATCACCGAGCACGAACTGCAGCACTGGATCGCCGCGCGCTTCAAGGCGGCGAAGCTGGAGTTCGAGCACGAGCCGATCGTTGCGGTAAACGACAACGCGGCCAACGCGCACTATTCGCCGTCGGCCGAGCATCCGCGCGAGATCAGGCGCGGAGACCTGCTGCTCATCGATCTCTGGGCACGCGAGAATGATGGTATTTACGCGGACCAGACGTGGATGGGATCGCTGGGCGAGCCGACGCCGAGGATGCTCGAGGTGTGGACCGCGGTGCGCGACGCGCGCGACGCGTCGATCGCGCTGTTGCGCGAGAGGATTCCGAAGGGCACAGCGGTGCGCGGCGCCGAGGTGGACGATGCCGCGCGCAACGTGCTCACCGCGCGGGGCTTCGGGAAGGAGTTCACGCATCGCACGGGCCACTCGATCGACTCGCGACAGCTGCACGGCTCGGGGCCGCACATCGACAACTTCGAATCGCGCGAGGACCGCGAGCTGATTCCGGGGTTGGGATTCTCGATCGAGCCCGGCGCGTATTTGCGCGGGGAGATCGGAATGCGCGCGGAGGTGAATGCGTTCATCGCGCCGGGCGAGGTGATCATCACGCCTGAGGACTACCAGCACGACTTGATCGTGGTGTAAGCTGG
>JBDTJH010000025.1:0-6412 GCA_039935955.1 Gemmatimonadaceae bacterium | reverse complement strand
CATCGAGCTGTACACGCGCGGAAACGACAGCACGCTCACCTGCATCGGCACGTGCGAGCATGAAGAGGTCGTTGATGAGCAACGACAACCGCTCGACTTCGCCACGAAGCTCGGTCAAGGCGTGTTCGTAGGCCGCGGCCTCGCGCGGCTGCTCGAGCGTCACGTCGACGCGGCTCCGAATCACGGCGACGGGCGTACGAAGCTCGTGCGCGGCGTCGGCAATGAAGCGGCGCATCTGCTCCATGGAATGCTCGACGGGCACGATCGATTGTCTGGCGAGAATCCAACCGCCCGCTGCGACGAGAACTAGTCCGAGCACTCCTAATCCACCCACCAAGGCTACCAGGGTCGCGTATTGATCATCTATCAGATCGCGATCCACGACGGCCGCGGCCACAAACGTCTTTCCCCCTCTCGTGACGAATCGCTCCGCGTATGCTTGAAGTGTTTGGTCGCCATTCGCTTCCCACCGACTTGTCGCGAACGAGTTCGCCGCCGCGCGCCGCGCGAGCGCACGGAGCGTGTTGTCCGCGTTCCCGGGCACGAGCAAGTTGCCTTGGGTATCGAACAGGTAGAGTTTGCGCCCCCGGAGCTGGAACTTCCTGACCGCGTCGATAGTCTCGCTTGTTGGCGACTGTCCGGCATCCCTGGCGTTGTCCGCCGCGTTCGCGATCCCCTGCGTCGCTTCACGGAGCGAGGATTCGAGGTCGGCGGAGACGCCGTGCACCAATCCTGCGAACAGCAGGGCGCCGAGGGCGACCATGACCGCCGCGAAGGTGCCAACGTACCATGCGGTCAGCCGGAGCCGGAGCCGTCGAAGCGACCGCGTAGTGGAGGAGGCGGGAGAAGCACGGCGCACGGCCGGATCAGCCGCGCCCTTCACAGCCCGAAGCGGTACCCTGCCCCGCGAACCGTGTGAATGAGCCGGGGATCGAAGTCATCATCGATCTTGCGGCGGAGCCGGCGCACGAGCACCTCGAGCACGTTCGTGAACGGATCGTGGTTCTCGTCCCAGACGTGCGCGGTGATCGATGCGCGGTCGACGACGACACCTGCGTGTGTGACGAAGAACTCGAGCAGCGAGAACTCCTTCGCTGTGAGCCGGATCAGTGCGCCGTCGCGCGACACCGCACGCGACGCGAGATCGACGTGCAGATTTGCGATCCGGTGCTCCGCCGGCGCGATCGCAGGTTGCCGTCGCGCGAGCGCGCGCACGCGCGCGACGAGCTCGCGGAAAGCGAATGGCTTGATGAGATAGTCATCTGCGCCGGACTCGAGCCCGCTCACGCGGTCGTCGACCGCGTCGCGCGCGGTGAGCATGAGGATCGGTGTCGTCACTCCGCGCGCGCGGATCCACGCGCACAGCTCGAATCCCGAGCCGTCGGGAAGCATCACGTCGAGAACGATGACGTCGAAGTGCCCGAGCTCAGCCCGCTCGCGTCCACCTTGTACGTTCGTCGCCACCTGCACTTCGAGGCGCTGCTCGCGCATCCCCGCCACGATGATGTCGGCGAGCGAGCGATCGTCCTCCACGAGAAGTACGCGCATGCAGGAAAGCTACGCGACCGCCTGCAGCCTCGTTATTGCCCGTATACCAGGAGGACGAAGCTATTGGGGAGGATCGGGGGGCGCTTGCGTGGGTTGTCCGCCGTCGCCTGCTCCGGCGCCGCTCCGAATCGCGCCGTCACGGTGAACAGCCGGTGCGAGGCTGGGTCGAGCTCCATGGTGCGCGCCCCCGGCGCCGTCGAGATCGTCTGCACCACCGAGAACCTTCCGGGGCTGCTCTCCGTCGCGACGGTAATCGAGCCTTCGCCGTTCGATGAGAAGGCAAGGCCGGTCGCGGGATCGTAGCGGTTCGCATCCACGCCGCTGCCGATCGGAATCGTCGCGATCACCGTGCCGGAGTGAGAATCCGAAACGGCCATCAGCTTGTTCTCGCAGCCACTGTACAGCCGGTGCTGCGCGACATCGATCGCGAGCCCCGACGGCGATTCGCACGGCGCCAGCGCCCAATGACGCGTGACGCGGTTGTGCTTCGCGTCGATCTCCACGATCGCGCTGCTGTCCTCGAGGTTGACGAAGACCTTTCCCATGCCATCCGACGCGCCGAACTCGGGGCGGCCGCCAAGCGGGATCGTGGCGATCATGGCCCCGGTGCTTCCATCGATGACGCTCGCGCTGTTCGCTGCGCCGTTGAGAGAGAATACGTGCGACGAACCCTCGTCGAAGATCAACCCGTCCGCGCCCGCGCTTCCCTTCGCCGTGGCGAGCACCTTCAACGTCGCGAGATCGAACATGGTGACGGAGCTGTCGCCGCTGCCCGTCACGAATCCGTGGCTCGTGTGATAGTCGAAGGCGACGCCGTGCGTGCGATGCAGTCCCGTGATCTCGTGGAGCAGCTTTCCGGATTCCTCGCCGATCACCATCACCCGGTCGCCGCGCGCCACGAAGATCCGATGGTAGGCCGTGTCGAGCGCGAGGTAATCCCACCCCCCGTCGCCGCCGAGCGTGTGCGCGGCGATCATGTGAAATGGTGCGGCCGCGGTCTGCGCCGCGACCGGCATCGGCAGCAAGGCGGCGATGGCGACGCCGGCCGAGAGCCGAAGGGCGAGACGCGCGATGGAGGAAGGAGCGATCGGCATGCGAGTCGGATGTGATGGTGAGTCGAGCGCCAGTGGTCGCGCTCGCACGAAGGGGTATGGCTCGAGTCGAAGCTACCCGTGCAATCTGTCCGTCGGGTTACAGTGAGAAACACCGGGCGCGGCAATGCCTGCGGCGTCGTCGGTCTCGGTACTTTTCACCCTCACTCGATCGCTCACACTCGCGGGGAATTCCATGCAGGGCATGTCGGCATATGTCGTGGCACTCGCTGTTCTCTCATTCGTCATCCCGTCCGCCGCGCATGCGCAGGCCGCGGACACCACGCACAAGTTCTCGGGGAGCGGCGAGTTCGGCCTCGTGAACGCCGCCGGCAATACCGAGGTCACGACGCTCAACGTCGGTGACGAGCTCTCGTATGCACCGACCAAGCTGATGCACTTCGCGCAGACCTTCAGCATCGTCTACGGCAAAACCGATGGCGTCGAGTCCGCGAGCCTCTGGCAGGGGAGCGTCCGCGGCGATCGCGACCTCGGGAATCGCTGGGGCGCGTACGTGCTGCTGGAATTCGATCGCAACCCCTTCGCCAGCATCGACCGCCGCTTTCAGGAGGGGGTGGGTGCGCTCTATCATCCGATCCGCACCGCCACCGATACGCTGAGCGCGGAGCTCGGCGTCGGACTCGTCGAGGTGAAATCGACTTCGGGCTCGAGCATGACGCAGCCGATCGGTCGCATCGCCGGTGTGTACCGTCGAAGCTTCGCGCCGAAGGCCTACGGTGAAGAGCAGCTCGAGATTCTTCCCGACTTGCAGGTAGGGAAGCAGCTCCGCGTTAACTCGGCCACATCGCTCGTCGCTCCGGTCTTCAAGAATCTCGCGCTCAAGGCGAGCTACGTCGTCAACTTCAACAACGATCCGGAGCCCGGTCGTCGCAAGACCGACCGCTTTCTGACGACGGGCGTCCAGCTTTCCTTCTGATTCTGCGGAACGCCCTTTGCCCTACACTCGCTGACGTCGCTTCATCATTACACTCGAACGGATACGAACCAATGGCGCTCTCCGCCGCACAGCTAAAACATTTCGAAGCGCGACTCCTGGAAGAACGCGCCGCGCTGCAGCAGGAGCTGCTGCGCTACACGAGCGCCGAGGCGGCGGACGATGAGCAGGACCAATCCGGCGATCTGAGCAAGATGCCGTTCCACCCTGCGGATCTCGGCACCGACACGATCGACCAGGAGCTCGAAGCATCGAACGCAACGCGCGAGTCCGTCGAGCTGGCAGAGATCGACGCGGCGCTGCAGAAGCTCTACGAGACGCCGGAGAAGTTCGGGATGGATGAGAACACGAACAAGCCGATCTCGCTGGAGCGTCTCGAGATCATTCCGTGGGCGCGCACCGGAATGCAGGGACGAAAGTAATCACTACGGATTCGCCGGAGCGGCATCCCACTTGAGGACCGCTCCCTTCTGTCCTGGCTTTACATCGATCGGCGCGCCGAGCATGGCGCCGACGGTGCTGCGCGCGGCGATGGTGACGGGGCCCGCGCTCGAGAGGGTGAGCGTCGGATTGCCGATGAACATCGTGGTGCCTCCGATGTAGATCCGGCGGGCGTGTCCGCCGCACATCGTATGCGCGTCCTTCCCCGCGACCAGCTCCGCACGGAAATCACCCTCGGGCGCGCTGTTGACGTTGATCATCACCTGCGAGGCGTGATTCGCCGCTTCGCCATTCACAATGAGATCCACCCGCGCGCCCGCGCTGGCTTCCCCGGCCTCGGCGCCGCAGAAGCCATCGAGCATGATCATGGCACTGTCGCCCATCATCATCCCCATCGGCGTGACCGGTTTACCCGCGACGGCAACGGCCGGCCTCGACGAGCCGCTGTCGGCGGGAACGCCGGAAGCTCCCTTGGAGCACGCGGCCGCGAGGAAGGCGACAAGGACGGCGGTCGACAGACGGACAGGGAGTTGCGCGCGCATTGGTGCTCCGAATGGAGGGTCGGCTGGGAAGGTACGCGAATGGGAGGGTAAAGGGCCAGTCGCCGAGCGCGCGCGTCGACCCGATTGAGTTCCGAGAGGGCATGCTGTCTCGCAAAGGAATATTTGTACGCGGTACAGCACAAAGGAATTCCTTGCGTTCGCCGCTCCCGGATTTAGCGTAAGGACGCGTTGATAGCGGCCTCAACCCCCATGCGAGGTATAGATGCGTCGTCCCGGATTTGCACGTGCCATCATTGCGGTCGTTTGTACGCTGGTCGGTGCCACGAGCGTGCTCGCGCAGACGTCCAGCGACTTGTGCACCGCGCCGCAGATGAAGACTGAGAAGTGGAAGTCGCGCCCCGAAAACGGCGGGATGAATCTGCTTCTGCCGCCGGGCTTCGGCGCCAGTGGAAACGGCGGTGTGGGGATCGAGGACGCGGGAGCGCACTTCTACGCGAACGGCGAGCACCGGCTGATCGTCGTAGGTTTTGGCCCGGGAATCCAATCGATCATGCGCAATCCGGAGGTCTCGGAGAAGGGTGAGTGCGAGACGACGATCGCTGGTCGCCGCGTTTCCATGATCATCTACAACTGGGTCGTCGAAGATCAGCAGCTATCGTCGTCGGGAAACGCGGGCGCTCACTTTGCCGCGGTGGTCAGATACTACCCGAGCGGCTCGCAGCGCGAGGTGTACATCGCGTTGATCTCGAACATTGCATCGGAGCTCAAGTACTTCAAGCCGATTTTCTGGGCGGTGACCTTCGACGGCTCGCCTGCGGCGGCATCGGCGTCGCAATCGTCCTCGGCACCCGCCGGCGTCTCGAACGCGTCCGACATGCACGCCGCCGCCGCAGCGCCGCCGGCACCGATCCTGAGCTGCATCATCGCCGAGGAGCCGGCCGGAACGCCCGCCATCGCCACGGTCGTCGATAGCGCAGCTGTGCAGACGCAGCTGACCGGCAAGGCGGAAATTCCAAACGGCTACGAGCTCATGACGGTGCAGTTCACCCCGGCCGGTGCATTCAGCGGCATGAAGGTCGCGCAAACGAATTTCGACGACGCGACGCAGCACGAGCTCGCCTCGGCGCTCGGACCCAACGTGAAGGCGCACGCCGCCGCCGCGCCCGCGTCGATGATGTTGCGCGTCGACGCGTCGATGCGCGGGCTGCATTACACCACGCTTCCGGCTGGCTCGTGCACGCCGTAGCATCGCGCCTGCAACGACGAGATGGAAAAAGAGGCCGGCCCAAACAGGGCCGGCCTCTTTGCTTTTCGACTGTCTCGAAAGAACTACCGCGCGTAGAACTCGACGATCGCAGCCTCGTTGACCACGAACGGAATGTCCGCGCGCGACGGCGAACCGATCACGCGACCCGTGAACTTGTCGTCTGGATCGAGCGCGAGGTAGCCCGGGATCCGAACCTGCGGACCACGCGTCACCGACTCGAGCACGCCCACACGCTCACGAATCTTCCCCTCGGGCAGCGACACCGTCTCGCCCACCTCGGCCAGGAAGCTCGCTCGGTCGACCTTCTTGCCGTTCACGCGAATGTGCCCGTGCGACACCAGCTGGCGAGCGGCTGGGATAGTCGGGGCAAAGCCGAGTCGGAAGACGACGTTGTCGAGCCGGCGCTCGAGAAGCGCGAGCAGATTGTCGCCCGTCTTGCCCGGCAAACGCTGCGCTTCCGCGAAATAGCGGCGCAGCTGCGTCTCGGTGACCCCGTAGTTGAAGCGAACCTTCTGCTTCTCCTCGAGGAGACGGCGGAACATGCTGGTCTTCCGGCGCTTGGAACCCGTGGGGCCGTGCTGGCCGGGCGGATACGGACGGCGCTCGC
>JBDTJH010000024.1:0-4381 GCA_039935955.1 Gemmatimonadaceae bacterium | reverse complement strand
CGCACCAATCCCCCAACCGCCTTCGCGAGCTCGGCATCCGAGGCGCGCGCAGCGATCGGATTCGTAGCAACGAACCCACCCGGCGCCGCGCCGCTGCCATCCTGAAAGCGCTGGCGCCACGGATGACTCATGCACTCGATCGCCAGTGCCGCGCTCCCCGTCTGCGGCGCAAGTGCTGGATCATTGAGGCGATGCAAGCGGTTCCGCAGCTCCTGAACAGCGATGACGCGCGTGTTCGCCGCGCGCACCGGCACGGCCACCGATCCTCCCGCGGGCTCGTTCTCTCCGGTCGAGATGCGGCGATCGATCGTCAGCATCGTCTGCAGACGGATGAAGCGCGGGCGGAAGGTGAACGGCATCGCCTGATGCGGCTCTTCGCACCACACGCACTTCGGAACGCCATCGAAGAGCGCGAGCAGCACGGATGGCGACAGACGCTCCAGGCGCAGCGTGCGTAGCTGCAGCGCGTCGGACATCACACGCCACTCCAGCATGCCGGCCTCGCCCGCATTTACCGGCGGCGGCGGCACCACGTCCCGAAATGCACGCACGTCCATCGTCGGCCACCCGCTCACCGCCGCCGACCGAAGCAGGAAGCCGGTGATGATCCCCGCACCATCGTCAGTCGGGTTCGGATCGCGATTCGCCTGCACGTTGCGCACGATGCGCTCGGTCTGATCGAGCGTCGCCTGTACGTTGGCCGAGTGCGCCTGATGATGCGCCTGCTCGCGCGACCCGATCTTCCCAACCGCGAGCGCGCCATCGACGAGGCGGTCGGTCCACGAGCGATCGACATAGAAGAAGCGGATCGACTCGTCCGGCAGCAGCCGCGAATCAGGAATCAGATATTCGAACGGCACGCCAATGAGCAACCGCAGGTGCGCGAGGAACATCTCCAGATACGACGACATCGCCGCTTCAGGAATCGTCGCGTCGACCTGCGCCTTCGCCGACATCCGCTCGGCCAGCGCCGCCGCGCCGGTGATGGTCGCCGGGCGCATCAGACGCCTCCCGCTTCCGGAGGGTTGGCGATCGCACGTGTGCGCGCGTCGGAGAGATGCGCGAGCGCCGCGGTATCCGCCGCAGCAGCCGCGAGCGTGATATTGGGTCTCGGTGTCAGCTCCGGCGATGCGACGACTGCGCCCAGGGCGCCGACGTCGGCGCCGAGAATCCCTCGCGCCTGTGCGACCGAAGCGAGACTCCACGCGGCCGTGAGCGCGGCTGGGTCGAGCCCGGGTGCTGCAGCGACTGCGCGCAATCCGTATGCGTCGGCGACGGGAGGATTGCTTTGCACGACCACCGCAGCCGCCGCGGTGGCGATGATCGGCGCGAGTGGAGTGTGGAGCGCTTCCGCGAGCGTCGCCGGAAGTGTCGCCGACGCGAGCGATGCGATCTTCGCGATCGTATTCGCACGCGCCGACTGCTTGTACGCCTCGCGACGCCACTGCATCGCGGCCTGCGCGAACCGCGCGTCGGCTGCCGCGAGAAGTCGTCCCGCCTCGAACGCAGCCGCGTACGAGATATCCTCGGCGCCCGTATCCGGACTTACGCGTCGCGCCTGGTCCGCGCTGTGGTAAGGGCCGAGCGGATCGCGCGTGAGCTGATACGGCACGAGCGGTCCGCGATAGAGCACTTGCTCTACCGCACCGACGCGATCCCGGAGGCCCATGGGGATGTGCCCGGTATCGGTGATCGCGGGACGTCCTGGTTCATCTACCGCGCCGATCATCTCATCCTCGTGCACCAGGTTCTGCATCAGCGTTTGGAAGGTCGCCGTCCCCTCGCAGGAGAACTGCCAGCTGGTGAGCGCGACGAGTCGCACCGGCGGCACAGGAGGGCGCGGACGCGGGGGATGCACGAGAATGTGTGCTGCTGCGTCCGTGACTGCGTGCGAGGTATCGGTGCTCGAAGCGGCAACGGTTCGCGCAGTTGCTGTCGTCGATGTAGTCGTATTCACCGGCGACGACGTGTCGACGTAGATGGCCGGCGGATTCTCCTGCACGACATCCGCGCGGCCCTCGAGGGACACCAGTACCGCGCGGCACTTCGCGCCAGGGGTCGGCATGCGACTCGACACCACGACCGAGAACCAGCCGTCACCGCTCGCGACGTTGAGCTCGCGGTCGTCGACGTTCACCCATCGGACGTGCGAGAGCAGTTGCAGCTCCTGTCGCGATGGCATGATCGCGGTGACTGTCGCGTGCGACGCCTCGACCGCATCGCATGTGATGCCTGCGGGCGATCCGATTTGCGCGAAGATGTTCGTCGGCAGGACCTGCTCGAGCGGCACGTTACGCAGGAAGGTGTACTCGCCCTCTTCGAACACCAGCAGCGCGACCCACGGCACCGCATCATCGACGAGCGGCGGCGCATCGCCCGCGACCGGCGTGGGCGCCGCGTTCGCTGCGCCGAGCGGCGTGCCCGACGGGACGAAGTCGCGCTCCCATGGCAGCGTACGGCGCGAGAGCACGATCTGCGGAAGCGTATTCTGATACGCGCCGTGGGCGTTGCGCGGCGGATAGGACATCGCCACCATCGACGCCGGCACGGAGAAGCGAGGGCCGATCACATCGAAGTAGCGTTGCTGGGTGAAGGTCGGCGCTGCACCCGCAGTCGACACGTCGGTCTCGACCGTCACGCGATAGCTGCCATCGACCAGTGGCGGTGTCACCGAGTCGAAGAGGTACATCGAGCCTTTGGGCGGCGGCGAGATCGGGCTCATGCGGGTGCTCCAGGTACGTATGTGACGGTGAGCGAGCCGCCGGGTGCGAGCGGAACATCGGAAACGAAGCCGTGCGGAATTCCGGTCGCGAGCTTGGCAGCCCAATCGACACTCGTGCCGAACACTCCGACGACGCCTTCTATGCTCCACGCCGAGATGCTGGCGACGGCGACGAGGATGTGATCGACCTTCGTGTCCGTCGGAGTTACATCGTAGATCAGAATGCGACGCGCATCGACGGTGACGGTCGCTGGATTGCCGACGCGCGCACCATCGATCGCGATGCGCAGATCGCCCGTCTTCGATGATGACTCGTCAGTTGCGTCGAGCGCGATGATCACGACCTGCGTGCTCGCCGGAAGGCGCGTCTCGACGCCGAGCTGTCCACGCAGCACGTCGGACGCCAGCACCGCGCCGAAGCTCGAGCGCTGGGAATTTCGTCTGACCGCCGAGGGGCGCGTGATGCGCAGCGTCGCGCCGCGCGCTACGAAGCTCGATGCGCCGACCTGCGCCAGGGTCGAGCTGCTCTGCCATCCGACGGCGACGCTCGCGTCCGGAGGCGCGTAGCGCATCGTCACCGCGCCTGCCGCCGCTACACCGCCAGCCACCGCGCCAGAAGGCGCAGATGCAGGCGCCGGTCCGATGCACGAGATCGCAACGATCGCCGTGCCGGGCGCGACGCGGATCGGCGCGCGATACGGCGTCGTGATCTCCACGTCACCGAGCACTGTGCCTCCGCGATCCATCGAGATGATGCGTGCGGCGGCGCTGCCGGCAAGCGCGAAGCTGCCCGCGTCATCGGGCATGTCCCACAGATGCATGGCGCCCGCGCCGAGCGTGACGCCGGCACCGACGAGCTGCTTCGTAGCCTCCGCGAGGACGATCTGGTGATTCGCACCGATCGTCGCACCGAAATCCGCATTGCGGAGCGCGCGCGGTCGCAAGGATGCTGCAGTCGCCCGCGGCGCATTCGGCTCCGCCATCGTGATCAGACGCGCGCCCACGAGCGTCTGCGCCTCGGGGGGGCTCGCGCGCGGCGCACCTTTCGCGGCAGCGATCGTCGACACCGATGTGCGCGGCGCGACAGTCGCATCGACCACGGGCTGCAGCGGCGATCCGAGCACTGCGCGCAGCCGCGGAGCCACGAGCGCGACGGATGAGACGTCGGGGCGCGATACCGGCTTCGACGGCGCGCCGAGTCCAACGGGCTTCATCGACAGGCCGGTCGACAGCGGCGTGATCAGGGGCGGCGACGAGCGTCGCTTCGCGAGCGAGAGCGCGCTGAGCGGCGCGAGGCCGCGCGCGGAAAGTCCCGCCGCCGCGCGCCCGGCGGCGTAGACTCCATTGCCCTGCAGCACCTGTGCGCTCGCCGCGAGCACCTGCGCCGACGTCGCGGACGCGACGCGCTTCGCCAGCAACTCGGCGCTCGCGCCAAAACCGGTGAGTCGCGTAGTCGCTGCGGCCGTCGTCGCGAACGGCAGCGGGAGCGCATTCGCCGGAAGATCTGTGGTGAGCGCGGCCATGCTCAGAAGTGCGCTCGGGTCGAACGGCGCAACGTGTGCATCGATGTCGAGCCCCGCGAGCGCCTCGATCGTTCGCGCGCCGGCGGGTAGATGCTCCGGGTCGACCCAGTGCCACGTCGCCTCCGGAAACGGCCCG
>JBDTJH010000023.1:0-8232 GCA_039935955.1 Gemmatimonadaceae bacterium | reverse complement strand
CACGAGGCGATCGCGCAGAAGATCGCGCTCATGGCGGCGAACACCTTCGCGATGGAGTCGATCGCCGAGCTGGCGAGCGCGATGGCCGATCGCGGCGGCTACGACATTCGTCTGGAAGCGGCGATCGCGAAGCTGTGGAACACGGAGGCCGGATGGCGCATCGTCGACGACGCGCTGCAGATCCGCGGCGGCCGCGGCTACGAGACCGCCGATTCGCTCAAGGGGCGCGGCGAAGCGCCAATCCCCGTCGAGCGCGCGATGCGCGACTTCCGCATCAATCTGATCTTCGAGGGCTCGTCGGAGATCATGCGACTGTTCATCGCGCGCGAGGCGGTCGATCATCACTTCAAGACGGCGTTCGACGTCGTCAATCCAAAAGCGTCCGGCAAGGAGAAGTGGGAAGCACTCGTCCGTTCGGCGAAATTCTACCCGACGTGGTACACGACGCGCTGGATCGGGAACATGAAGGGTTACGGCGAGTTCGGTGCGCTCGCAAAGCACGTCCGCTTCATCGACGGCACCGCGCGCAAGCTCGGCCGCGCGATCTTCCACGCGATGGTGAAGCTCGGTCCGAAGCTGGAGCGGCGGCAGATGGTGCTCTTCCGCGCGGTGGACATCGGCGCGGAGCTGTTCGCGATGAGCGCCGCGTGCACGCGCGCGCAGATGCTGAGCAAGACTGGAGATGCGAATGCCATCGACTTGGCGGACCTCTTCTGCCGAGAATCCCGCCTCCGCATCAACGCGCACTTCGACAATCTCTTCGGCGTCAACGATGCGGCCATCTACCGGGTGTCGCAGCAGGTGCTGAGGGGAGAGTTCGAGTGGCTCGAGCGCGGGATCATCGATGCACCGGAGCCGGCGCCGAGCGGGATGGCGGCGGAGAAGGAGAGCGAGCGACCGGAGCCGGCGGTGGTCGGGAGCTGAAGCGGGCGGCTACTTCTTTTTGAAGCCGTCCTGAGGAAGGTCGGGGAACGTGATCTTGTGGCTCCCCGGCTGAATTCCCTCGACGCGTCCGAGTCCATTTCCATTCGTTACACCGTGAATGATTTTTCCGTCCGGTGTCTCGAGTTTGAACTTCGTGTTGGCCACGCCGAAGCCGCCCCTGTCGTTCATCTGAATCTCGATCCAGGTCGATTTCGCCTCCGACAGCGCCGCCGCTGCATCTCGCTCGCCTTCGGCGGCAGCGGCGACGACGGCCTTCGAGCTCCCGCTTCCGGTTTCCCCGAT
Source organism: Gemmatimonadaceae bacterium (assembly GCA_039935955.1). Lineage (GTDB taxonomy): Bacteria > Gemmatimonadota > Gemmatimonadetes > Gemmatimonadales > Gemmatimonadaceae > FEN-1250. The sequence goes on along the minus strand of JBDTJH010000023.1, from coordinate 7,005 downwards.
CAAGACTGTGGGGGCGCCGGGCGGGAGAATCGCTCCGCCGTGCGCGGTCGGATCACCCACGCGTGCGGCGGCGCGGCCGGCGATGAGTACTCCGGTCGAGCCCTGCTGCACTGCGGAGGGTGGTCCGACGCAGATGCAGACGTCGCCGACGACGGACGCGGGCATTCCCTCGATCAACACGTTCGGCACGCCGGGTCCCATGATGGGGCCACCGACGTGCGGAATCGGCACGACGGCCGGCGTCTGCATCGGGCAGATGTGATTGTCCTTCACTCGCGCGGCTGGCGGCATCGCAATCCCCCGGGTAGGGCGTCCTCTGGCTATGGGCGCTCCAGAGCAGTAAAATCTGCGCAGTCAGCCTCCCTTCCGATAGCCGCGGCTACGCATGAGTAGTACACACATCGTGTTGCCGGGCGAAACGCTCTCGAGCATCGCCCAGGACAACAATTTCGCCAATTTCCTGACCATCTGGAACGACCCGGGCAACGCAAAGCTGCGCCAGCTTCGTCACAATCCGCACATCCTCGAGGAGGGCGACAGCGTATTCATCCCCGATCTGCCCGATAATATCGCGCGAGGGGACGATTCGCAGCGCCATGTCTTCTCGCTGGAGGAGCCCGCGCTCTTTCTGAACATGCAACTGCAGGACTTCGACGGCACGCCGCTCGCCGGCGAGGATTGTGTGCTCCGCGTCGACGCGAAGGACAAGAACGGTCGCGAAGCGCTGGAGGACACCTTCGACATCACCACCGACGCGAATGGCAAACTCTCGCAGGAGATTCTCGACGATGCCAATGAGGCCGAGCTCAAAGTCGGTGATGAGGATTTCTACGTCATCGTGATCGGAGGGCTCGATCCGGTACGCATCGATCGCGGAGTGCAGCAGCGGCTGAACAATCTGGGCTACTTCGCGGGCTTCTCCGACGCCGACCAGGAACAGCTACGCTGGGCGATTGAGGAATTTCAGAACGACCACAAGATCGCGCCCGTCAAGGGCGACAAGGACAGCCCCGCCAACGTGCCCATCATGGACCGGACGAAGAAAACGCTGGGCGAAATTCACGGCGACCGCGATCTGCCGTGACCATCGTGTGCGCAGCAACCGGCAAGCGGATCGAACGGAATGGCTGAGGGAGTCTTCATTCCGGATATGGTAGAGGTGGACGACGGTGGCGTCGCCGCCGATCATCCGCCCAAGCTCACCCTTCCCGTGCTCGTCGCACCATTCGAGGAAGCGCGCAAGACGCTCTTCAATGCCGTGCGCCGCTCACTCGTGACGGTTGCGTGCAAGGATGTACTGGACAGCCATTTCGCCTTTGACTCCTCCGTGCTGCATCCCGAATCGCAGAAGGGATTCGCCCAGCTCAAGGGAGTGATCGACCGGCATCCGGGATCACCGCTCTCGATCTTCGGCCATGCGGATTCCGAGGGCGATCCGAAGTACAACAAGTTTCTGAGCGAGCGGCGCGCCGAGGCGGTGTTCGGCATGCTCGTTCGCGATGTCCCGACATGGGAGCGTTTGTTTTCGCACCATACGGAGACGCCCGGCGACGTGTGGGGCGATCCCGCCGTCGCGCTCATGCTGTCCGCGCTCGGGTTCGAGACGAACGGCACCACGGAGACGACGCTCGGCGATGTCATCCGGCGCTATCAAAAGGATCGCAAGATCGCGCCGTCGGGGCGCAACGATGTTGGTCTGCGCGCAAAGCTGTTCGCCGACTACATGGATTTTCTGTGCAGCGACCCAAGTGGCGTCCCCTACAGACTGACCAAGGCGGACTTTCTCGGCGCTGGCGACGAGCACGGTGCCTTTCAGGGATGCAGCTTCTTCAATCCGCGTCTCGTGCTCGCGGGCTCGGAGGAGCGTGACTTCGAGCAGGACAAGTCGGGGCAGAAGGAAGCGCATCACGCGAAGAACACCGACAATCGTCGGGCGATCATTTTCTTCTTCCAGGCGGGTGCAACGATCGACCCGGAGAAATGGCCGTGTCCACGTGCCAAGCAGGGGATAAACGGCTGCGTGCATCACTTCTGGTCCGACGGTAACGAACGTCGACAAACGCGCATTGAGACCAAGCGCCGGCGGTTTGGAAAGGCCGTGCGCAACCACACCGAGCGCCTCGCGCAGATAGAGAAGACTTTCGCCTGCCGCTTCTATCACGGACTGGCGCTGCACTCGCCGTGCGAGGGCGATCTGCAGATGTGGGTGCTGCAGATCATGGTCGACTCGGCGCACAGACCCGGCGTCAATCCCACGCTCAAGCCCTTGGCGAACACGCGCTATGTCGTGCTCGCGGACGGCGGCAGGCAAACATCCCCCGTGATTCGCGGAACCACCTCGGTGAATGGGATCATCGGGATCCCGCTCTGGATTCGCGACGTTACTATGGTGCTCAAGCTCGACATCTTCTCGGCGGTCGTCAGAGATGCGAAAGCGGTCCAGCCGAAGAAGAACAAGGACGGCACGCCTGCCCCGGTGCAGTCGATCGATCTCGAAGCGCCGGATGTGACCGCCGCGGACGATAGCACGGATCCGTTCAAGGACGAGAAGGAGTTTTTCTCCTTCCCGCTGAGCGGTGCCGCGCTCGCGCGCCTCCAGAAGAAATCGGATCCGCCCGGCTCGGTGCCCGATAAGCTGGAGCCCGATGCGGACGAGCCGGAGGTCGCACCGGACGAGAAGAACCTCGGTGCACGGCAGCGGCTGTTCAATCTGGGATATGGTGTGGCGGATCCGCGCAACTGGACTGATGCGCAATTCGCGCAATTCGTGAAGCGCTATCAGAAGGACAAACGGCTGACGCAGGACGGAACGCTGAGCGCCGAGACGATCGCGAGCTTGCGGAAGGTATATGGGAGCTAGCAATTCTGATACGAGCGCGCAGGGGCAGACGGCAGCGCAGCCCGTGACGGCGCCAGCAGCGCCGACGCCGCTCAAGATCAACACGCGGCAATTCACCGTCGATCGGAAGGCGTACGATCCGCTCGCGCGCCCGTTTCATCGACTGAACGCGCGCACGTATGACACGCAGGTCGATACGGGTCCGACGCCAAGCAAGATCGGCCCCGACGGAAAGGGTCGAAATTGCGGTTGTCGCAACCGAAGTGATTTCAAGTCGAGTGTGCTCACCGGCGCCATCGTGGGAGCATTCATCGACGGGATCGATTCGGCCATCAACAAGGCGATCCCCGGCTCGCGCGCGCTTCGTCAGGCGCTTGAGAAGGCACTCCTCGGAAAGGAAACCGACCTCAAGAAATCGCTCACGGATTTTCTCTCGAAGCTCTTCGAGGGCGGATTGTTCGGTGGCTTCCTCAAGAATATCCCGTCGTGGGTGCCGGTGAACCGAGTCGGATTCGGCCCCGATTTCCTCGAGACCGAAGCGCACAATGTCGTCGACAACAAGGAAGCGGAGATCGAAATCGAGGGTACGCTGACTCGCAGCTACCAGACGCATCATCATCGTCCGTACACGCAGTGGAGCCGGTACTATCACTGGGCATTTCACGTCGTGCCGGCGGTCGGGTTCAAACATCTGGTGCGGCGGGGAGTGCTGAAGAGCGAGGCCGATAAGGCGCTCGAGGCCGACACTACCACTAGGCAGTTCTTCGAAACCATCAACATTTACGACTTCGATCCGGGGAAGGGGGACGGCATCCTCGATACACAAGCGGATTTCGAATGCATGCTCGACATCGGTGCGTTCACTACACCGCCCGGTGACCTCGGGCAGCCGCTCGCACATCCTGGAATTTTCTATCATCAGTCGTGGCCGTTCTGGCCAATGCACGGAGACTATTTCTGGGCGGCTGGCCGTTACGTGTACGACTGTACGCATGTCGCGACCGTAAAGGAGAAGGATCAGGAGAAGCCCGATCAGCCCGAGACGGAGGTCGACCTGCATCCCGCGCTGATGAATCCGATCAAGGCGTTCGCGACGGCGCGCTATGAGGCAACGCTGTTCGATGAATCAGATGAGCCGCTGCCGTGCACGAGTTTCTCATTCTTCTCGTGCCGGAAGGGCGGATACTGGGACTTCGATGCCGACAAGCACTTGCCATTCGGCAACGTGGACTACGAGTTCGCGATCGATCTTCCGCCGGCGCCGTCCGGCGCCGTGTCATACGACGTCGGACCGCTCGGAGATTTCGCGCTCAACACGCTCGTGATTCGCCCGCGATTGTTGCAAAAGATCGAGTTCGCGCCGCACCAGGCGGGTGGGGAGTCTCGATTGCGGTGGCACGACGCTCCGCCAAAGGTCGAGATCGTCAAACCGGCCGATGGCTCACTGCCGCGAATGGTGAAGCTGACCGTGCCGATGAGCTCCGTGCCCAAGGGCGTGGACGGTTACGGATTCACGATCAGCTTCGCCTGGCTGGCGCCCGGCGTGCCCACAGGCGTGAAGAAAGTGTCGGTCAAGCTGGACAAGATGATCTTTCAGCGGAACCGCGATGATCTACGCATGACGATTGCGATCAACGGACGCATGGTCTTCGTCTCCACCAGAAATCTCTCCTCGAAGAATCTGATTAATCCATCGGATCCATTACAGGGGTTTCCGGGAAATGCGCCGATCGTGCTCTTTCTTCCTCCGGAGAAGTTCGTCCGCATCTCTGCACACGGATCTCATGTGCGGGGCTTCGGCGAGTTTCTCGAAGATCACGTATTGGTCGATCCGACGCAGCCCGACGACGATCCGAATAAGCGCACGAACGATCGACGACTCGCCGTGGGTGGCATCTTCAATGTCTCGCCGCAAGTCGAGAAGATTCTGAAGGACGCCGCAGAACAGAAGCTCGGGGAGGAGATCCCCAAGGAGTTTCAGGGCGACCTCAAGAAGTTCATCGCCACGCTCGACAACGAGGACTTTCGCAAGCTGCTCAAGGCGGCAGTCGGCGACCTTGTCGGGCAGCGCCGTCTCGCCGTGTGGGACAAGGACATCGACTTCCAGGAGAGCGACGCTGCGAAGAAGGACGAGATCGCGTGCGCCGTCGCGCGAGAGATGTCGATCTTTCCGTTCGACTTCAAGAATTTCAACAATGGCCCCATGGGATTCGTGGAATTCATCGACCGATCCGCGGCCACCTTTCCAGGGGATCAGTCGCGACTCAACGTCCAGGCGATGAGCGATCGGCTGAAGAGCACGGGGAGCGCCGTCACCACGGTAGACTTCTTCGCTCGTCCCGTGACTCAGGTCGAGGAAGAGGAATTCACTGTCGTGCAGCTGAATCCCGGAGAGACCGACTACCAGCTCACCGTGTCCGTGACGATCGCCGAACCAGACCCGCCAAAGTAGCATGCCCCTCCTTCCGGATCACGCGTGACGCTGGCGTCGCTCCTTCATCGCTCCCTGCTATCGCTGTTCGTGCCGCTCTCCCTGCACGCGCAGTCGCTCGCGCGCGACTCGGTGCCGCCGCGAGAGCACGGTGGTGCGCGTGGTGCAATCGTCTACGCGGTCGCCGTGCGCGCCGCCGCGCCACCCGTCATCGACGGCAAGGATGACGACGCGATCTGGCGTACCGCCCCCGAGATCACGGCCTTCCAGCAGTTCTCGCCGAACAGCGGCGCGGCAGCGTCGTTTCGGACATCGGTGAAGGTCGCGTATGATGATCGCTACCTCTACGTGCTCGTCCGCATGTACGATCCGCATCCGGACAGCATTCGCGCATTCCTTAGCCGCCGCGATGTCGCCACGCCCTCGGATCGCGTGAAGATCATGATCGACTCGTATCACGACCGGCGCAGCGGCTACGAACTCGCGGTGAATCCAAAGGGCGTGAAGGCGGATTTCTACACCTTCAACGACAGCGAAGAGGATCCCTCGTGGGATGGCGTGTGGGATGTCGGCACCGCGATCGATGCGCAGGGATGGGTCGCAGAGTACCGCGTGCCCTTCAGCCAAATGCGCTTCCCGAGCGGCCCGACGCACGTCTTCGGATTCGCCATCGTGCGAGACATCGCGCGACTCAACGAGCGCGACAGCTGGCCGCTCATCCGCCGCGATCGCACGGGCATCGCATCGCAGTTCGGCGAGCTCACCGGCATCGAAGGGCTCGGCTCGCCGCGCCATCTCGAGGTGCTCCCGTATGCCGTCACCAAGAACGTCACGACGACCACACCCGCGCTCGCCTATGGTCATCAGCAGAAGATCACCGGCGGCGTGGATCTCAAGTACGGCGTGACATCAAACTTTACGCTCGACGCCACCGTCAATCCGGATTTCGGACAGGTCGAAGCTGATCCTGCGGTGATCAACCTCTCCGCCTTCGAGACGTTCTATCAGGAGAAGCGCCCCTTCTTCATCGAGGGCAGTGGAATTTTTCGTTTCAATCTCCAGTGCCACAGCGGAGCGTGCAGCGGACTGTTTTACTCGAGGCGCATCGGTCGCGCTCCCGAGATCACCGACACATCCACCACCGCACAGCTGCCGACGAGAACGTCGATCATCGGCGCAGCGAAGCTCACAGGCCGTACGCAACACGGGCTCTCCGTCGGCGTTCTGGATGCCGTCACGGATCGGGAATCCGGATCGCTCGGCCAGACGCTCGAGCCGCGCACCAATTACTTCGTGGGCCGTGTGCAGCAGGAGCTCGGCGACAGCAAGGGCAACATCGGCGTGATGTTCACCGGCGTGAACCGTCAACTGGATAATTTTTCGGCGGATTCACTCCGACGTACGGCATACGCCGGAGGTCTCGACTTCCGCCGCGATTTTCACTCGCAGGATTATCGAATCTCCGGCTACGCGGTGAAGAGCGATGTCTCCGGCTCGGCGAAGAGTATCGCGCTCACCCAGGCGAACAGCACCCACTACTATCAGAAGCCGCGGGACGGCGAAGCGTACGACACCACGCGGACCTCCCTCGGCGGCGATGCGGAGCGGCTGTCGTTCGACAAGGTGAACGGGCTCGTGCAATTCCAGGAGACGTACCTCCGCTATTCACCGGGCTTCGAGATCAACGATCTTGGTTTCCTCACCGAGGCAGGCAGGCAGAATCAAAGCACCTTCG